>NZ_JBXWRY010000025.1:0-62092 GCF_059613135.1 Ruegeria sp. BHSB196 | reverse complement strand
GGAAACCTGTCCGATGCCTATGGCCGCCGACCCGTGTTGCTCGTGTCGCTTTTCGTCATGGCCCTGGACTATCTGGTCATGGCCATTGCCGGCACGATCTGGCTGTTGCTGGTGGGCCGTATCGTGGGCGGCATCACCGCCGCGACCCATTCCACCGCCGCGGCCTTCATGGCGGACGTCTCGAAGCCTCACGAAAAGGCCGCGAATTTCGGGCTATTGGGGGCGGCCTTCGGCGTCGGGTTCGTGTTGGGGCCGATGATGGGCGGCATTCTGGGCGAATACGGCACCCGCGCGCCCTTCTACGCCGCTGCGCTGCTTGCGGGGTTGAATTGTGCGGCCGGGCTGCTGGTCATGACCGAAACCGTGGACGCGGCCCGGCGCCGCCCCTTTCGATGGCGGCGCGCAAGCCCGGTGGGCGCATTCCGGGCCATGGCCCAACTGCCCGGCATCCGGCCCCTGTTGTGGGTCTATTTCCTCTATTCCGTGTCCATCTACGTCTACCCGGCGATCTGGTCCTATTTCACCCAGGAACGCTTTGGCTGGAGCCCGCAGATCATCGGGCTTTCCCTGGGCATCTACGGTCTCGGTGTGGCCATCGTTCAGGGTGGCCTGATCCGGACCGCGATCCGACGCTTCGGCGAACGCGGCGCGATCGTCTTCGGGCAGGTCTTCCAGATCGTGAGCTTTGGCATTCTGACATTCCTGACCAACGGCACCGTCGCGCTGCTGCTGATCCCCATCACGGCTCTGGGTGCGATCGTGACTCCGTCGCTGCAAGCGATGATGTCGCATGAGGTGCCGGCATCGCAGCAGGGCGAGTTGCAGGGCGTTCTGGCCGCCGTGCACGCCCTGGCCATGGTGATTTCGCCCCTGGCCATGACCGCCATCTTCGCGCAGTTCGCGCGGGAAGATGCCTTTGTCTATCTGCCCGGCGCCCCGTTCCTCGCCGCCATGGGGCTGATGATCGCAGGGTTCGCGATCTTTCTCGGCCGGACCCGTGTCGTGGCGTAAGAACGACATCTTTCTGCCGGTTTCCACCTTGCGGCCACGGCCCTGACGCGCCACCGTGCCCGGCAAGCAAGGGGAGGACGCTCATGCAAACCATCAAGGCGGCGGTCTGCCGGGAATTCGACAAGCCGCTTGTCATCGAAGACGTGCAACTCGCCCCGCCGGGCCTGGGAGAGGTCGAGGTCACGCTCGATGCCGTCGCGATCTGCCATTCCGACATCTCCTATGCCGCGGGCGCCTGGGGAGGGTTTCTCCCGGCCGTCTACGGCCATGAGGCTGCGGGCGTGATTTCCGCCGTGGGCGAAGGCGCGGGCGATTTCAAGGTCGGGGATTCGGTCGTCGTCACGCTGATCCGCGCCTGCGGCTCGTGCCCGTCCTGCGCGGGCGGCAAACCGACGATCTGCGAAACGCCCTACAACACCGTCAAGGGCCCGCTCCGGACCGCCGATGGCGGCCCACTCGAACAGGCCATGGCCTGCGGCGCCTTTGCCGAAAAGGTTGTGGTCAGCCACCGGCAGATCGTGAAGATCCCCGACGACATGGCCAAGGACGTGGCCAGTCTGCTCAGCTGCGGCGTCATCACCGGCGTCGGCGCCGCCGTCAACGCCGCCGGTCTGCGCCCCGGGCAGGATGTGGTGGTGATCGGCGCGGGCGGCGTCGGGCTGAACGCCATTCAGGGCGCCCGAATCGCCGGCGCCCGCCGGATCGTCGCCGTGGACATGACCGAGGACAAGCTGGCAATCGCCAAGGAATTCGGCGCGACCCATGGCGTTCTGGCCACGCTCGACGCCCCGTGGAAGGCCGCCTTCAAGGCCCTCGGCGGGCGCGGGGCGGACGCGGTCCTGATCACCGTCGGCGCGATCCCGGCCTATGACCAGGCGCCGCGCTATCTCGGGCGGGGCGGAAAGGCGATCATGATCGGCATGCCCCATTCCGGCGCGCAGGCCAGCTATGAACCGGTGATCCTCGCGGCCATCGGTCAGGGGCTGATCGGCTCCAAGATGGGCGACGTGGTGATCCAGCGGGACATCCCGTGGATGATCGACCTGTATCAGCAGGGGCGGCTTAAGCTCGACGAGCTGATCTCGGGGCGCTGGACGCTGGAGCAGATCAACGAGGCGATCGCCGACACCAAGACCGGCAGCGCCAAGCGCAACGTGATCCTGTTCGATCGCGGCGCGGCGGCCGGTTAGTCGCAGAACGGAGGACGGCCGATGAAACTGCAGGATCTCGACATCATCGTCACCGCGCCGCCCGCGCCGGGCTGGGGCGGGCGGTACTGGATACTGGTCAAGGTGACGACCGACACCGGCATCACCGGCTGGGGCGAGTGTTATGCGTCCTCGGTCGGCCCCGAAGCGATGAAACACGTCATCCGCGACGTGTTCGAACGGCACATGGCGGGCGAGAATCCGGAAAACATCGAGCTGATGTTCCGCCGCGCCTATTCCAGCGGCTTCACCCAACGCCCCGACCTGACGGTCATGGGGGCGTTTTCCGGGCTTGAGATCGCGTGCTGGGACATTCTGGGCAAAGACCGGGACCGTCCGGTGCATGCGCTGATCGGCGGTCGCATGAACGACCGCATCCGCGCCTACACCTATCTCTACCCGCTGCCGCAGCACGATCTGAGCGATTTCTGGACCTCGGCGGACCAGGCCGGGGAATGCGCCGCCGAGATGGTGCGGCAGGGATACACGGCGGTCAAGTTCGACCCCGCCGGACCCTACACGATCCGCGGCGGGCACATGCCGGCCATGTCGGACATCTCGATGTCCGTCGCCTTCTGCAAGGCGATCCGCGAGGCGGTGGGCGACAAGGCCGACCTGCTGTTCGGCACCCACGGCCAGTTCAACACCGCCGGCGCCATTCGGCTGGGCCAGGTGCTGGAACCCTATTCGCCCCTCTGGTTCGAGGAGCCCACGCCCCCCGACATGATCGAGGACATGGCCCGCGTCGCCCGCAACGTGCGCATTCCGGTGGCGACGGGCGAGCGCATGACCACCAAGGCCGAGTTCGGCGCGGTGTTGCGCGCAGGTGCGGCCGAGATCCTGCAACCGGCGCTCGGCCGCGCCGGCGGCATCTGGGAGATGAAGAAGGTCGCCGCCATGGCCGAAGTCTTCAACGCGCAGATGGCGCCGCATCTCTATGCCGGGCCGGTGGAATGGGCCGCCAACATTCAACTGGCGGCGTCGATCCCGAACATCCTGCTGCTTGAAACCATCGAAACCCCGTTTCACGACCAGCTGATCAAGGGGTCGATCCGGGTCGCGGAGGGTTTCGTGACGCCGCCCGATGCGCCGGGCCTGGGCATCGAGGTGGATGAAGAACTGGCCCGGGCGCATCCCTATACCGGAGACGGGCTGCATCTGCAGATGCAGGAAGACCCGTGCGACTACGTGCACGGAAACGCGTTCCAGGGCGGTGCTCCACCGCGCGAGGGGTAAGATTGCCACGGGTGAGCCCGCGTTGTATCCTGCCCGCGCAACAAGACATGAGCGACCGGTGACGATACAAAGCCCTGACCTCCACACGCTGGAACCCGAGACACCGAACGACATGAAGCGCAACGCTTCGGACGCCGCCGCCTTCCTCAAGACGCTGGCGCATGAGGGGCGTCTGATGATCCTGTGCCACCTGGGTACCGGCGAAAAATCCGTGGGCGAACTGGAGAACCTGCTCGAGATGCGCCAGGCGGCGGTCAGCCAGATGCTGGCGCGTCTGCGCGAAGAGGGGCTGGTCACGACCCGGCGCGACGGCAAGACGATCTATTACACGCTCAGCGACGGAAACACCGCCCAGGTGATCGAGCTGCTCTACAAGTTGTTCTGCAAGTCCTGACGCGGCATCGCCCGGTCAGTTCGACACGTATCCCGCCACCACCTGCAACAGCTTGAACGCGGTCGCGGCATCGTTTTCGACCACGGCCAGGAACTCCTCTTCCCCGATCCGCAGACAGGTCAGATCGGTCTCGGCGATCATGCTGAGCGCCCGCGGCTCCTTGCGGATCAACCCAAGCTCTCCCACCAGCGTCCCGGGTCCGACCCGCGTGATCAACTGATCCGCGCCGCCGGACTGCGGCAGGTACAGCCCAGCCTCCCCTTCGATGATCATGTAGGCGCCATCGGTCGGATCGTCGTCCTTGAGGAACACCACCTCCCCGGCCTTGGCGTCGAACCAGCGCGCGCCAAAGGCCAGCAGCCGCAACTGGCGCCGGTCCAGTTCGGAAAACAGCGGCGTCTGTTCCAGCGCCCGCAACTTGCGCGTCAGGTCGGCCGAGGCCGCGCCGTCTTCTTCGATCTCCATGGGGGCCTCCTCGCTGATGATCCTGCCCTGACGGAGCTCGATGTGCAAATCGAACGCTTCGGGGGACCGGAACTGATCGTTGATGTAGATCACCGTAGTGTCGGGCAGCAGCGCGCGCAGGTTCTTGTAGACCGACACCTGCGTTTCCATGTCGAAACTCGCCAGGGCGCTTTCGAGGATCAGGATGTCCGGCTTCTTGACCGCGGCGCGCGTAAAGGCCAGCGGCTCGGCAAAGGCCGCCGGCAGGTTCTGCCCGCCTAGGGTCACGGGCAGGTCATAGATCAGTTCGACGACCAGCGGCTGCACCTCGTTTTCCGACATCACATCTGTCACCAGCTTGCGCAATTCGTCCGCCCGCGCGCCGCCGACCTGACTGACCTTGCCGAACAGGGCGTTTTCCAGAACCGTCAGACCCGGCGCAAAGCGATCCTCGCGTAGCGGTTCGAAGACCTCGTGCAGGCTTTCGAGAAGCTTTTCGGAATGGCTGTGCCGCAATTCGAGGATGCGGGTCATAAGCTTGTCGGAAAAGGCAGGCCCGATCTGTTCGGCGGAAATCCGGAACGGAACCGCAAGCAGGTTTGCCAGTTCGGTGTCGTCCAGCGCCTGCGCCCCGGCGCTGCGGGTCTTTTCCACCAGTTCGACCGCGGCCTCATAGGTGTTGACCTCAAGCCCGAGCTTTCTGAACAGCGGATGATCGGTGCCGTCCAGGCCGAAGATCTGGCGCAGCATGTCGATGACATCGCGGGTCAGCCCGACGAGAATCTCGTCGAGACCAAGTTCCCGCAACTGCCCCAGAAACACCGTCTGGCGCGCCAGCAACTCCTGCGTGACCGGAACGCGCGGGGTTGCGAACAACAGGTTCTCGGCCACCGGCAACGCGGGGTTGTAGGTGTCACGGTCAAAGATATACGCCTGTTGCTCCAGCCCGGCCTTCCTGACCGCCTCGCGCACCGATGGCCGCAAGGCGACAAGCTTTTCGGCCAGAACCGGATGGCTGCCGGGATCGAACACCTGATCGGCCCCGCGCCGGAACAGCGTGGCGCCAGACCCCATGCCCTCGATCAGTCGCAGCCACCAGTCGCGCAGCGCCTTGCGGTCCTCGAACCCGGCCAGGGCCGGGTCGAGCCACTCGGTTTGGAAGGGATCGGCGCTGTTGCCCGCCCTGAGGGTCTCGGCGAATTCCGGGGTGTCCGGCGCCGCACCCAGCGGCCGGAACCGCATCGGCATCATGACATTGTCGCCGAACGTGCCCTGGAACATGACCGGCCGCGAACTTGCATAGCCGATGCGCGCGGCGACATCCACCTGATGCACGCCTGACAGATCGCGGCCGCCGATCGTGACCTTGCCCGAACTCGGCAGCACCTCGCGGGTGAGCAGCTCGCTGAGCGCGCGCCGGTCTTCCTCGCTGGGCGCGGAGATGCCGATGACACCGCCGCCGGGCAAGGTGATGTCGAGGTCGTCCAGAACATGATTGCCGTCCGCGTCGCGAACCGAAACGTGATCCAGAACGATGTCGCCGGTCAGGCGCACCCGCTCCTCGGGCTCGCCTTCGAACAGCGCCTCGTCGATCATGCCGGGCGGCGCGAACCGCTCGACCACCACATCCCAGCGCACGGCCATGTCCTGGGTCTGGTTGTAATAGGCCAATAGCTCTTTCCACGGCGAACTCAGATCCTTGTACGCCGCCAGCGCCGCAACCAGCGCGCCCAGCGACACGCTGCCTTGCAGAACCAGGTAGCCGCCCACCGAATAGAACAGGAACGGTGTCAGCTGGGAGATGAAGTTGTTGAGGAACTTCATGAAGAATTTTTTCTGGTAGATCTGGAACCGGATGCCGAACAGACGCCCGAGCTGGTCCGAGATCATCGCCCGCCGATACCGCCACCCCGCATTGCCGCGCAGCGTCGAGGCGCCGGCCGCGCTTTCCCCGATCTGGGCGGCCAGAACGCGCACCTCCTGAATGCGCTTCTTGTTGAGCTGGTTGATCTGGCGCTGAAGCATCGGGATCAGCCACGCCTGCAGCGGGATAAGGGCGACGGCGGCCAGCCCGAACCACACGTTCTGCAGGAACAGGAAGGACAGGATGGTCAGCATCTGCCCCGCCTGCAGCACCGGCTGGCTGATGGCATCGCCCATCAGCCCCCCCATCGGCTCGCTTTCCGCCGTGACCATCGACACCAGTTCGCCCTGGCTGACGCGCTCGAAATAGGGTTGCGGGAACCGCAGGATGCTGCTGATGAGCTGATAGCGGAACCGGCGCAACATGCGTTCGCTCAACACGCCCTTCATCGTGTTGATGCGCATCTTCATCAGCCCGTGCGCCAGCACCGCCAGCAGAAAGGCCAAACAGAGGATCATCAGGAACGTGGTCTGGCCAACCGTGTATCCCCAGATTTCGACGGTTTCGCTGGCCGCGCCGATGGCGTCGTTGATGATCCGCTTGGGCAGTTCCAGCGTCAGATAGAGCAGCGGGAAAAGCGTCGAGGTCACGGCCAGCAGGATCAGCTGGTCGCGTTTCGAATACTTCCAGATGAAACGGAAAAGCGTGCGTTCGATGGGATCCGCCCCTGTTGACAATTCCTGCGACATCAAACTGCGAAGCGGTTATCGGCCGATCACGAATTCAGGCTATCGCATCCGAAGCTTTTGAAGCAAATGGATTCCCGGTCAAGGAATATGCGCCCCGACCCGGACAAGTTTGTTTGCGCGGCGCGGTTTATCATCCTAAGCTTGCATCCAGTTTGGATTTGGGAGGACAACCTTGCCTGCAACCTTTGGCACGGTGTTTTTGTTACTCTGCCTATTGCAGATCAAGCACATGTTTGCCGACTATTACCTGCAAACCCCCAAGATGCTGGAGGGGCGCGGCGAGTATTTCCATGTCGGGCGCGCCCAGCATGCCGGCGTGCACGTCATCGGCTCCGCCGCGATCTTTCTGCTCCTCGGGTCTCCCATTCCCTTCGTGATCGTGATGATGGCCCTAGAATGGGTCATCCATTTCAACATCGACTTCGGCAAGGCCTATTATTCCGACAAGAAGGCGCTCCGCCCCAATCAGGCCGCCTATTGGCGCGCGGCGGGTCTGGATCAGTGCCTGCACAACCTGACCTATGTCGCGATGACCTGGGCCTGGGTCGAATTCGCCCACTGACCGCAACCCGTTCAGAACACCACCGGTTCGTTGCGCTTGATCGTCCGCAACACCACGTTCGTCTGGGCGCTCGCCACCGCCGGCAGGCGGAACAGGAAGCCTTCCAGAAAGGTGTTGTAGGCGGACAGGTCCGCGCACAGGACGCGCAGGTGGTAATCCGCCTGCCCCGTCGTCGCATAGCATTCCTGCACCTCGCTGCTACGCTCGATCGCGCGGATGAACTCGACGATCTTGTCGGGGTCGTGGCGCGTCAGATGCACATGCACGATCGCCTCGAACCCCAGCCCCATCTCGGCCGGGTTGACGACCGCGCCATATCTTTCGATCACGCCGGCCTCTTCCAGGCTGCGCACCCGCCGCCACAGGGCCGAGGCCGACATGCCCACCGCCTCGGCCAGGTCGGCATTCGAGATTCGGCTGTCTTTCTGAAGCAGGGTCAGAATGCGGCGATCCCGGTCATCCAGTTGCATCGATTTGGAAATCCTTTTCCGTCAGCGTCACAATTTTGGCAAAACATACCACACACGACCCGGAAGGCGACACAATTTGGATCATATTTCCAGATTTGTCGGCCTAGGATACCAGAAAAGGCGCGCAACAGATCAGGACTCAGGACATGACCCGTCATTCCACGGATTTCCGAACCTATCAGCTCGAAGATCGCTATGCCCTCACAGAAGGCCGAGTCTTTCTCACCGGCACGCAGGCGCTGGCACGGATCCTGATGGATCAGGCCCGGCGCGACCGCGCCGCAGGCCTGAACACGGCGGGCTTCGTTTCGGGCTACCGGGGGTCGCCGTTGGGCGGCCTGGATCTGGAATTGTGGCGGGCGCGCGAGCGGTTGACCCGGGACCGGATCACCTTCATGCCCGCCGTCAACGAGGATCTGGGCGCGACGGCCGTCCTGGGCGCGCAGCAGGCCACCCTGGACCCGCATTGCGAGGTCGAAGGCGTGTTTTCCATGTGGTACGGCAAGGGGCCGGGCGTGGACCGGTCCGGCGATGCGTTGAAGCACGGCAATGCCTACGGCTCATCCCCGAAAGGCGGCGTTCTGGTGGTCGCGGGCGATGACCACGGCTGCGTCAGTTCCTCGATGCCGCACCAGTCCGACGTGGCCTTCATGGCGTGGTTCATGCCCACGCTGAACCCGGCGTCGGTCGAGGAATATCTGGAATACGGCGAATACGGCTTTGCGCTGTCGCGCTTCTCGGGCACCTGGGTCGGGTTCAAGGCGATCTCGGAAACCGTCGAAAGCGCCCGTTCGGTCGAGTTGAGCCCCGACCGGGAATTCAACCTGCCCGAGATCGAGCTTCCGCCCGGCGGGCTGCATGTGCGCGCCGCCGACCTGCCCTCGCCCGAGATCGAAACCCGCATCCGGCACAAGCTGCGGGCCGTGCGCGCCTTTGCCGAGGCCAACCCGATCGACCGCCGTATCTACGGCATCGACAAGGCCCGGTTCGGCTTCGTCACCACCGGCAAGGCGCATCTGGACCTGATGGAGGCGCTGCGCCTGCTGGGTCTGGACGAGGCCGCCTGCCGCCGGCTGGGCATCGACATCTACAAGGTCGGCATGGTCTGGCCGCTGGCCCGCCGCAACGCGCTGCGCTTCGTGAAGGGCAAGGCCGAGGTTCTGGTGGTCGAGGAAAAACGCGGCATCATCGAAAGCCAGTTCAAGGAATATTTCTACGACTGGCCGGGCGACAAGCCGCACAAGATGGTGGGCAAATACGACAGCCACGGCGAACCGCTGATCCCCTGGACAGGTGAGCTCAGCCCGCTGATGCTGGCCCCCATCGTCGCGGCGCGGCTCGACAAGTTCTTTCCCGAAGAGGGCCTGCCCGCCAAGGCGCGGGCGCTGACCGACCATCCGCCGCAGCTGATCAACGTGCCGGGCGCAACCCGCACGCCCTATTTCTGCTCCGGCTGCCCGCACAACACTTCCACCAAGGTGCCCGACGGCTCGACCGCGGCCAGCGGCATCGGCTGCCACGTGATGGCGTCCTGGATGGACCGGCAGACGGTCGGCTATGCCCAGATGGGCGGCGAGGGTGTGCCGCATGTGGTCGCCTCCAAATACAATGGCGGCAAGCACATCTTCCAGAATCTGGGCGAAGGGACGTGGTACCATTCCGGCTCTCTGGCGATCCGCCAGGCGGTCGCGGCCGGGACCAACATCACCTACAAGATCCTCTACAACGACGCCGTGGCGATGACCGGCGGCCAGCCGGTGGACGGCCCGATCAGCGTGTCCGGCATCGCCCAGACCTGCCGCGCCGAGGGGGTCGAGCGGATCGCCGTCGTCTCGGACGACATCTCGAAGTTCCACCACGCGGATTTCCCCTCGGAAACCACGTTCCACGACCGGGCGGAACTGGACACCCTGCAACGCGAGCTACGCGAGACGCCGGGCGTTACGGTTCTGATCTATGAACAGACCTGCGCCACGGAAAAACGCCGCCGCCGCAAGCGCGGCACGATGGAGGACCCCAAGCGGTTCGTCTGGATCAACGATCTGGTCTGCGAGGGCTGCGGCGACTGCTCGATCGAGTCCAACTGCCTGAGCGTCGAGCCGCGCGAAACTCCGCTGGGGCGCAAGCGCAAGATCAACCTCTCGACCTGCAACAAGGACTATTCCTGCCTCGGCGGCTTCTGCCCCAGCTTCGTCACCGTCGAGGGCGCCACGCGGCGCAAGCGCGCGGTCAAGCTGGAGCTGAATGCGCTCGAGGCCGACCTGCCCACCCCGGAAATGCCACCACTCACCGAGCCGTTCGACCTGCTCGTCACCGGGGTGGGCGGCACCGGCGTCGTCACCGTCGGCGCCCTGATCACCATGGCGGCGCATCTCGAAGGCAAGGGCGCGTCGGTGCTGGACTTCACGGGCTTCGCGCAGAAATTCGGCACCGTTCTCAGCTACATCCGGCTCGGCACCGCCCCCGAGGCGCTCAACCAGGTGCGCATCGACCAGGGCGCCGCGGATGCGGTCATCGGCTGCGACATCGTCGTCAGCTCGGCGCCCAAGGCGTCCGTCCACTACCACGAGGGCACGCAGGTGGTGCTGAACCGCGCCGAAATGCCGACCGGCGATCTGGTGCTGCGCCGGGACGCCCAGTTAAAGACCGACGCCCGCGAAGAGGCGATTGCCCGGACGGTCGGTGGAGACAACGTGACCGGTTTCGACGCCAATGCCGCCGCCGAGGCGCTGCTGGGCGACGCGGTCTTCGCCAATGTCATGATGCTGGGCTTTGCCTGGCAAAAGGGGCTGGTGCCGGTGTCGGACACCGCTCTGGGCCAGGCGATCCTGCTCAACGGCGTCGCGGTCGAAAAGAACCGGCTGGCCTTCGCCATCGGCCGCTGCATGGCGGTCGCGCCCGACCGGCTGCAGGGCTATGCCGACCCGCAGCCCGAGGCGGAAACGCTCGCGCAGATGATCGCGCGCCGCGCGGCCTTCCTGACCGACTATCAGGACGCGGCCTATGCCAAGCGGTATACCGACCGGATCGAGAGCTTCCGCGCCGCCCTGCCCGACGCGCCCGAAGACCTGATCCGCACCGCCGCGCGCAACCTGTTCAAGCTGATGGCCTACAAGGACGAGTACGAGGTGGCGCGGCTGATGACCGATCAACGCTTTGCCGATGAGCTTGCGGACAAGTTCGAGGGCGATTTCCGGGTCAAGTACCACATGGCGCCGCCCTTGCTGAGCCTGAAGCGGGATGCGCGGGGACGGCCCGCAAAACGAGCCTTCGGGCCATGGTTGCGCCCGGTTCTGGCCCGGCTTGCCCGGTTCAGATCGTTGCGCGGCTCGGCCTTCAATCCGTTCGGATATCACGCCGAGGCGCGGATGCACCGCGAAACGCTGGCCTGGTACGAGGCGCTGCTGGACCGGGCGCAACGCGAATTCTCCGCCAATCGTGCGGATCAATGGCACACCGCGTTGTCAGCGGCGGACGAAATCCGCGGCTATGGCCCGGTGCGGGAAGGTGCCGTGCGCGCGGCGCGGACGGCGGTGGAACAGGCCCTCGCCTAACCCAGGACCGAAAAGCTGCTCTCTTCGTTGATCGGCCGCTTGCGGGAATAGAACCCGACATCGATGGTGCGGCCGACATGGGGCAGGTCGAATTGCAGGGGCTGGGCGTCGTGATCCGCCCCGCCCTCGCAATACGCCACCAGCGCGGCCATCATCTTGCCGGCGATCGGCGCGTTCTTGTACTGGTTCCCGCTGGTCCCGCAGGCCATGTAGAATCCCGGCAGGCTGGACTTGTCATAGATCGGAATCCAGTCGGTCGAGGCATCGTACAGATCCACCACACCCCGCGTTCTGGACGGGATGCCCAGCGACGGCACCCGCTGGGCATAGCGCATCGCCTGCGTCGTCCACTGGTCGGTGAAGTCGCGGTTGTAATGGGTATCGTCCTCGCACCACTGATGCGGATCGCATTCCGGATCCTCCGAGCCGATCAGGATATGGTTGCCGTGTTCCGGCCGGCAGTAGCAGGCGATGTCGCTGTCCGAAACGATGGTGCCCTGGGTCTCGAAATCGAATCCTTCCGGCGCCGGGACATGCACCACCTCCTGCCGCAGGGGGCGGGTTTCGATGGTCATGTCCTCCAGCACCCCGGCCATGCGGTTGACGATGGACGATCCCGGCCCGGCCACGTTGATCACGACGGGCGCCCGGATCTCCTCGCCCGAGGCCAGCCGGACGCCGCCGGCCCGCCCGTTGTCGCGCAGGATCTCGACCACCTCCGCCCCGGTCCGCACCTCGGCCCCGTGCGCCCGCGCCGCCGCCATCAGGTTCTGGGCCGACAGCGCGGGGTCGGTGACGTAACCGGCCTTCGGCCAGAACACCGCGCCCTGCATCCGGCGGCCGTTCGGCTTGCCGAAATCCGGGTCGTCCATGCGCCGGGCCGGCGCGAAGCTGTCCAGCGAATAGATCGGCAGGCGCTCCTGTATCTGCTCCGCCGTCCATTCCTCGAACGGGCAACCCAGTTCGGCGCTGTATTTCATGTGCTTCTCGAGAAACCCGTTCGCTTCGGTCTTCATCACCAGACACCCGGTCTCGCGGAACTGCGCCAGGGTCTCGCCCTCGGGCAAGCCCAGATACGCCGCCCAGTCGCGCCAGTAGTGGTACCCCTCCCAGGCAAAGGCGGTGCCGTCGAAGGTCGAATAGTGCATTCGGATGATGGCACAGGATCCGGCGGTCGAGCCATGGCCCACCTGCGCATTGCGGTCCAGCGACAGGGTCTTCCATCCTGCCTTGGCCAGTTCGAAAGCGGTGGCCGCGCCGATCACGCCGGTTCCGATGATGATTGCGTCCGGGTTGCTCATGGCGAATCTCCCTCCCAGAATGTCCTGGCATAGGCCGAAAATTCCTCGATCTCTTCGGGCTGGCCCTCGACGCCCGTGAAGACCAGCAAGTAATGGGGCAGCAGCTTCAGGCGGAACGCCACCGGTTCGTTCAGCTGCGCCAGATCGTATCCGATCTGCATGTAATACAGTACGCGGGCGCGGGTGATCGCCTCGAACTCCTCATAGCCATAGCGCATGAACATGGCCTGAAGCGCCTCGAGCCTGCGCGCATCGGATTGGTCCAGCATCCGCCGCACCTTGCCCGACCGCCGCGCCCAGTCCCGCACCGCGAAATCCAGCGCGGTGTCGAACAGCCCCTGATTGACCACGCAGCGATGCACGTTGCAGACCGCCGCGGTAACGGTGGGCGCGGGCGTTTCCGCCTGCCGGATCAGCGCGGCGGTGTTGGTTGCCTGCCAGCGCGCCAAAAGCGCGTCCAGCAGATCCTGCCGGGATTTGAAATACCAGTAGAAGGACGAACGCGACACCGCCATGCGTTCGGCCAGGTTCATCACCTTGACCTGTTCCACCCCGTCGGAAACCAGCACGTCCATGGCCACGTTCAGCCAGTCGTCGCGGGTGACCTTGACATTGCCGACCAGCGGTTCGGCATCCGGGTCGTCCCGGTGGAGGATGGGCTTGGTGTTCATTCAGCTCTCCGGTGGCGCGCCGCCTTCCCGGGTGCGGCGCGCGATGAACTCCTGCAACGCGGCGATCCGGTTGGCATCGTGGGCGGGCGGCTCGAAATTCTCGACGATGCCCTGCCAGATCCCGGTCGCGCGACGGTTGGCATCGACCGAACCGCGCTCGGTCCAGGTGCCGAAGTTCGACCAGTCTCTGACCAGCGGTTCATAGAACTGGGTCTGGTACCGCTCCATCGTATGCGCCGCACCAAAGAAATGGCCCGAAGGCATCACTTCGCGCAGGGCGTCGAGCGCGATATCGGCATCCGTCGCGGGGGTACCCGCGCACAGCTCGGCCACCATCTGCAGGACTTCCAGATCGGTGACGATCTTTTCGAAGGACACGGTCAGCCCGCCCTCCAGCCAGCCGGCCGAATGGATGATCACCGTGGCCCCGGCCATCAGACAGCCCCACAGCGCGAACTGACTTTCATTGGCCGCCTGCGCGTCGTTGACATTGGCGGCGCTGCCGCCCGCGCAGCGCCAGGGCAGCCCGACCTTGCGGGCCAGTTGCCCCGCCACCAGTGAGGCGGTGAAATGTTCCGGCGTGCCAAAGGCGGGCGCGCCCGACTTCATGTCCACATTGCTGGTGAAGGTGCCATAGCAGACCGGCGCGCCGGATCTGGCCAGCTGGGCCAGGGTGATCGCCGCCAGCGCCTCGGCATGGCTGAGCGTCATCGCCCCGGCCACGGTGATCGGGGCCATCGCCCCCATCAGCGTGAACGGCGTCACGATCGACATCTGGCCGCCGCGGGCAAAATCGATCAACCCCTGCGCCATGGGCGTGTCGATCACACGCGGCGAGTTGGTGTTGATGATGGTATAGCACCAGGGCCGGGCCAGAAACGCCTCGTCCGACAACCCGCGAAAATCCCGGATCATCTCGAACCCGTCCATCACCTGCGGAGTGCCGCGGGAATAGATGAACGGCACCTTGTCGCTGAGCGTGAGCTCGGCCTCCGTCATCGCATAGTGGCGCAGGTGGATGGGTATGTCCTGCGCCTCGACCAGCGGAGGCACCATGTGCAACACGTCGAAGGACTGGGTGATCTTCACCATCTCGCGAAAATCCTCCAGCGTACCGGGCCGCCGGCCACGCACCAGATCGGTGGCGTGCGGCGCACCGGCGCCGGGCTGAAACACCAGCCGCCCGAGTTCCAGCGTGATGTCCTTTTCCGGCCTCGCCCCCTTGACGGAGAACGACCGTGGCGCGGTGGCCAGCGCCGCCTCGACGACATCACGGCCCAGATAGACCATCTCGTCCTCGACCCGCGCCCCACCCTGCCTATACAGATTGCGCGCCTCGGGTAGCAGAACCTTGATCCCGATCTCTTCCAGCACCGTGAGCGAGGCCCGATGCAGCGCCTCGATCCGATCCTCGGTAAAGGCGTTCATGGTCGGAAACGGGTTGCGCAGATTGTGATAATCCACCTGACGCTTCGGGGCTTCGGCCCCGGGGCCGCGCCCCCGTCGCCCGCGCCGTTCGGCCCGCGTCATGATCGCATCGCCCTTCCCTCGGGGTCGTAGGGCGACGGCGGGATCACCCGCGCCGGGCGCTCGACCCCGACGACGTGAACCGACAGCTCGGTTCCCACGTCGGACTGGTCCCGGTCCACCAGCGCCATGGCCAGAGACTTTTGGGTATGGTGCCCGTACCCGCCCGAGGTGACGAACCCGACCCGCGCGCCGTTCGACCAGATCGGCTCGAACCCGCTGGCATCCGCATCCTCCGCGTCGATTTCCAGCGTGACCTGAACCTGCGCCGGCCCGTTTCCGTCCCGTTCGGCCAGAGCGGCCGCTTTGCCGGTGAAGTCCTTGGACCAGTCGATCCAGCGGTCCATCCCGGTCATGCCGGGCGTATAGCCCTGCGTGAATTCCGCCGACCATATGCCGAAACTCTTTTCCAGCCGCGTGGACAGCATCGCGTTGAAGCCGCATTCGCGGATGCCCTGATCCGCGCCGGCCTCAAGCAACTGGCGGCGCAGCGCGACATGATCGCCATAGCGGCAATTGATCTCGAAGCCCTTCTCGCCGGTCACGGACATGCGGGCCACCCTTGCCCGCACCAGGCCGATGTCAAAATCGCCGCAGCCCATGAAGCCCAGCGCCGAGATGTCCTGTTCCGCCAGCTTCTCGACCACCGCCTGCGACTTGGGGCCGACCACGGCGAACCCGCACATTTCCTCGCCCAGATCGCGCACCGATACGCCGTCGATCATGTGTTGGTCGAACCACCGCAGGTGCCAGGCCCGCAGATAGTAGCTGCCCATGATCCACCAGGTGCCGTCGCCCCAGTTCAGAACCGTCAGATCGCCCTTGAGCTTGCCCGTTTCGCTCAGCATCGGGGCCAGTTTCGCCCGCCCCGGCACGGGCAGTTTCGAGGCCATGACGGTGTTCAGCCACGCCTCGGCGTTGGGACCGCGCACCTCGAACCGGGAAAACCCAGTGATGTCGAGCAACCCCACGCCTTCGCGGATCACCCGGCACTCCTCGGCCACGATGTCGAACGCGTTGGAGCGTTTCAGGGTCGGGTTTTCCTCGAACCCCTGCGGTGCGAAATACAGCGGCACCTCCAGATCCCAGCTCACGCCCCATTTGCACCCGGCCGCGGTCATGGCGTCATGGGCCGGCGCCATCTTCAGCGGACGGCCCGCCGGAAGCTGCTCATTCGGATAGGTCATCACGAAACGCCGGGAATAGAACTGGCCCGTGGTTTCGCGGATATAGCGTTTGTTCTCGGCGAATTTGCCATAGCGGGCGACATCCATGCCGTAGACATCCGCTTCGGGTTCGCCGTGGATCATCCATTCGGCCAGCGACTTGCCCACGCCGCCGCCCTGCAGGAATCCGGCCATCACCGCGCAGGCGGTCCAGTAGCCGCGCTTGCCCGGAACCGGCCCGACCAGCGGATTGCCGTCGGGCGAAAAGGTGAACGCGCCGTTGACCCAGGTCTTGATGCCGACGTCGTTGAGGCATGGGTACCGCTTGAATCCCAGCATCAGCTCGTTCTCGATGCGCCCCAGATCCTCCTGTTGCAGCTCGAACCCGTAGTCCCAGGGCGCCCCGTCCTCCATCCAGTGGTCGTGATCGATCTCGTAGATGCCGACCAGCATCCCCTTCTGGTCCTGCCGCATGTAGGTGAAGCCTTCCAGATCCACGGTCATCGGCAATTCGTGATCCAGCGCCGCGACTTCGGGGATCGCGTCGGTGATGAGGTAGTGGTGGTTCAGCGGGCTGACCGGCAGTTCGATCCCCGCCATCCGGCCCACCTGCTTGGCCCAGAGACCGGCGGCGTTGACCACGTGCTCGCAGGTGATCGTGCCCTTTTCGGTCACAACCCGCCAGCCGTCGGGCGTCTGGTTCAATTCCATCACGCGGTTGTTCTCGACCACGGTGGCGCCATATTTCCTGGCCGCCCCGGCATAGGCCTTAACCGTGCCGGTCGTATCGATATACCCTTCGCGATCGGCCCAGAGCCCGCCCAGAATTCCCTCGCCCGACATGACCGGGTTCAGCGCCACCGCCTCTTCGGGCGTGACCAGCCGGCAATCCTCGATCCCGATGGTCTGGAAGATGCGGTAGGCCGATTGCAGCCATTCCCACCGCTCGGGCGTGCCCGCCAGCGTCAGACCCCCGGTCATGTGCATGCCGACCGACTGCCCGCTTTCGCGTTCGATTTCCGTCAGCAGATCGATCGTATAGGCCTGCAGCGCCGCAATGTTCGGGTCCGCATTCAGGGCATGAAACCCGCCCGCCGCGTGCCATGACGAGCCGGCGGTCAGGATCTTGCGCTCGATCAGGCAAACGTCGGCCCAGCCGAACTTGGCCAGGTGATAGAGAACCGAGGCGCCCACGACGCCTCCTCCGATGACCACGACGCGATAATGCGACTGCATGCGCTCCTCCCCAGATCCGCTCGGGCGGAACCGTATGCGTACTGTTCATATCTGTCTAGACATTTCTGTACAGTCCGGGTCGCCAGCCATTGCCACTCAAAGTCCGTCCGCAGAGGTTTCAGAGTTTGGCGCTGGGCCTGCTCTGGACGTTCTCGAACCAGGTGCGCGTCGCGGTGTTCTCCTCGGGAATCCGCAGCTTCACCACACGGGCGAAATCCACGAACACAAAGGTCGATATGTCGGCCAGCGTGAAGTGATCGCAGGCGACAAAGGGGCTGTCCCGCAACCTGTCCTCCAGCAGCCCGAAGAACCGCCTGGCACGGTCCAGACCGCGCTCTGCCAGTTCCGGCAGCTGCGCATAGTTCACCGGGCCGGGAATGGCGCGGTCCACAAAGGCCGGATGGGCGTTGCGCAGGGCCTCGGCAATCGGCAGACCGCCCTGCTGCTCGACGATGGCGTTCCACATGAGCACAAGGCCCTTTTCGTCGGGGGTGCGCCCCATCAGCGGCGGCTCGGGAAACTGCGCCTCAAGGTAGGCCGCGATGCCGAGATTCTCGGTCAGAACGGTCCCCTCGTCCGTCACCAGCACGGGGACTGTCGCCCGCGCGTTCACGGCCTTGAACGCATCGCTCAATTGCTCGTTCTTCGCGATCGAGATGTCTCGGGTTTCGACCTGCACCCCCTTTTCGGCAATGAACATCCGGGCGCGGCGCGGATTGGGGGCCGTCGAGCAATCGTAGAAGATCATGGCACATACTCTCGTTGGTCGCCCGACGCACCCTAGGCGCGCGGTCCAGCGTTTTCCACACCAACGGAAAATGACCCTGCGGAACGCCCGGCCTTCACCGCGCGTCCAGGCCGCTAGTCCTCTCGCCGATAGACGAAGCAGCGCCCTTTGACCGCTCCGGCAGGAAGCGGCACCTCGGTCAGGCCGTCGAAATACATCCGGTCGCTGGACACCATCATGCCGCCGGGCGCCAGCAGCGGTTCGATCAACGGCGAGACGAAACGGGCAAACGCATCGTTCTTTTCCAGATTGTGCCCACCCAGATCGGCATGGATCAGACTGGCCACCGGCCCGAACCGCTCCAGCGAGGCCGGCAGGGTGTCGCGCACATCCCCGAGAATCAGCATCTCGTCGGGCGGCGTCGAGTCCGGATGCGAGGCGACCTTGCGCTCGAACACATAGACCGGCCGCGTGCCGATCCGCCGCCGCATGTGGTGATAGGTCCGGCCGTTTCCCAGGCCCAGTTCGAACACCGGCCCGGCCAGGTGGTCGGTTTCGGCAATGGCGAAATCGAGGCACGCGCGCTGCGAAACCATGCGGTCGATGAACACGTCCAGGCGGCTTTGGTCGTTGGGCACGTGCGGGCTCTCCTATGGGCAAATCTCGGCCGGATTTCGCCCGGCACGGCCCCTGATGCCAAATCTTCAAGAATTTGTGTAGTCATTGGGGACGGTTTTCACCCTTTTCCCCTGCGTTCCGGACAAAGATCGGGTTTGACTAGTCAGGGAAGGGCGGGCGAAACTGCAGCAAAAATCAGGGAGTTCCAGAAGTTCATGCGGACACGCGGCCAATCGGGCGGAAACACCGAATGACCCCATTGTTGTCGGTCAGCGATCTGAGTATCGGATTTGGTACGGCCGACCCGGTCGTTCAAGGGGTGAATTTCGACGTGATGCCCGGCCAGACCCTGGCGCTGGTCGGCGAATCCGGGTCCGGCAAGACCATCACCTGCCGCGCGGTCCTTCGGATCCTCCCGCGCACGGCGCAGTTGCGGACCGGCGCGATCACCCTGAACGGCGACAGCGGCCCGGTCGTGCTCTCGGAACTCAGCGAGCGCCGGATGCGGGACATCCGCGGCGACCGGATCTCGATGATCTTCCAGGAACCGATGCGGTCGCTGTCGCCGCTGCACAAGATCGGCAACCAGGTCTCCGAGGTGCTGTGGCTGCACCGGGGCGCTTCGGAGCGTCAGGCCAGGCGCACCGTTCTGGAACAGTTCGACCGCGTCGGCTTTCCCGATCCCGAGCGGGCCTACGACTCCTACCCGTTCGAATTGTCGGGCGGCATGCGCCAGCGGGCGATGATCGCGATGGCGATGGTGTCCAAACCCGATCTGCTGATCGCCGACGAGCCGACCACGGCGCTGGACGTGACGACGCAGGCGCAGGTGCTGGGACTGATCAAGGAGTTGCAGCAGGAAATCGGCATGGCCCTGATCCTCGTCACCCACGATCTGGGCGTGGTGGCGAACATGGCCGAACAGGTCGTGGTGATGCACAAGGGTCGGGTGATGGAATCCGGCCCCGCCGAACTGATCCTGCGCGAACCCGCCCATCCCTATACCCAGCAGCTTTTCAACGCGGCCCCTGAAATTCCGGATCAGGAGGCGGTCGGCCTGCCCATGCCGCACGAGGATCTGATCCTTGAAATGAAGGAGATTTCAAAGACCTACTCGATGCGGTCCGGCAAGGGGTGGAAGTCCGACAAGTTCATCTATGCCTGCCGCGGCGTCGATCTGAAACTGGCGCGCGGCAAGACACTCGCGATCGTCGGCGAAAGCGGCTCGGGCAAGACCACCGCCGCCCGGATCGCCTTGGGCGCGGAACTGCCCGACCCGGGCGGCGAGGTTCTGTTCCGGCCCATGCCGGGGGCCGAGCCGATCACCGTCCACAAGATGACCCGCGCCGAGCGCACCGCGTTCCAGCGGCAGGCGCAGATGGTGTTCCAGGATCCCTACAGCTCGCTCAGCCCACGGATGCGGATCCAGGACGCGATGACTGAGCCGCTGGAAATCCACGGCATCGGCACCCCGGCCGAGCAGCGCGACAAAGCCGCCGAGGCGCTGCAGCGCGTCGGGCTGAACGCCGACATGCTCAAACGCTACCCGCACGCGTTTTCCGGCGGCCAGCGCCAGCGCCTGTCGGTGGCGCGCGCGCTGATGCTGGACCCTTCGTTCATCGTCTGCGACGAACCGACCTCGGCACTGGATGTCTCGGTCCAGGAACAGATCCTGACCCTGCTGGAAGACCTGCAGGACAGCCTGAACCTGTCCTATCTGTTCATCTCCCACGACCTCGCGGTGGTGGCGCGGATCGCCGACGAGGTGGCCGTGATGCGTCAGGGCCTGGTGGTCGAGCAGGCGCCGCCGGAAACCCTGTTCTACAACCCCCGACACCCCTACACCAAGGCTTTGATCGCCGCCCAGCCGGAACCCGACATCAATCGCCCGATCGACCTGAAACTCGTTGCGCTCGGGGCGGGTTCGCCCGACAGTTGGGAGGAAGCCTTTCGTTTCTCGAACTCCGTGATACCTTCATTGGTGGAGTTGGAGCCCGGCCACAAGGTACGTTGCCATGTTTAGAACCACACGCAGAACCCTGATCCTCGGCATTTCGCTGGCATTCGCCGCCACCGGCGCCTTCGCCACGCAATCCCTGCCGCCCTTGCAGGAAAGCACGTTCTGGAAGCAGGAAGTCGATTTGGGCCACCTGCCACCGGTGGCCGAGCGCATCCCCGAAGAGCCGCTGATCGTCGATCTAGAGGCCAAGGGCCGCGCATTCGGCGAACAGGGCGGCACGCTGCGGACGATGATCACCCGCTCCAAGGACATCCGGCAGATGGTGGTCTACGGCTACGCGCGCCTGGTGGGGTATGACGAGAATTACGAACTCGTGCCCGACCTGCTCGCCGCGTTCGAGAACGAGGACAACAAGAAATTCACTCTGCGCCTGCGCAAGGGGCACAAATGGTCCGACGGGACGCCGTTCACCTCCGACGACTTCCGATACTGGTGGGAGGACGTGGCCAACAACGACCTGCTCAGCCCGTCCGGGCCGCCGGACTTTCTGCGCGTCAACGGCAAGCTGCCGACGGTGAGCTTTCCCGACGAAACCACCGTGATCTTCGAATGGGACGACCCCAACCCCAATTTCCTGCAAAGCCTGGCGCAGGCGCGGCCGCCCTTCATCTACCGGCCGTCGCATTTCCTGAAGCAGTATCACGCCGATTATGCCGATGAGGCGGACCTCGCCGCCGCGGTCGATGATGCGCGGGTCAAGAGCTGGGCGGCGCTGCACAACAAGCTCGACAACATGTACAAGTACGACAACCACGAACTGCCGACGCTGCAGCCGTGGCTGAACGCCAGCTCGGGCAAGAAGATCCGCCACAATTTCGTCCGCAACCCCTATTACCACCGCATCGACTCGAAAGGCGTCCAACTGCCCTATATCGATGTGGTCGAGATGGAGATCGTGGCCCCCGGCCTCGTCGCCGCCAAGTCGAATGCCGGCGAGTCCGACCTGCAGGGGCGCGGGCTGGATTTCCGCGATGCCTCGATCCTCAAGAAAGGCGAGGCCGAAGGCAACTACAAGACCTATCTCTGGGATACCGGCGTCGCGTCGCAGATCGCCATCTACCCCAACCTGAACGTGGCCGACGATGTCTGGCGCGACATCCTGCGCGATGTGCGCGTGCGCCGGGCGCTGTCGCTGGGCATCGACCGGAACACCATCAACCAGGCGCTCTATTTCAAGCTCGGCAAACCGGGCGCCATGTCGGTCCTGCCGGCCTCGCCGTTCTACGACGAAAAGAACCTCAAGGCGTGGGCCGAGTTCGATCCGGAGCAGGCCAACAAACTGCTGGACGAGGCCGGGCTGGACAAGCGCGGCAAGGATGGCATCCGCCTGTTGCCCGATGGGCGTCCGATGGAATTCGTGATCGAAACCGCCGGCGAACGGCAGGAAGTGGAAAACGCCCTGCAGATCGTCACCGACAACTGGCGCGACATCGGCGTCAAGCTGATCATGCGTCCGCTGGACCGCGACATCCTGCGCAACCGGGTGTTTTCCGGCAACGCGATGGCCTCGGTCTGGTTCGGATGGGACAACGGCATTCCGCAGGTCTACACCTCGCCCGCCTATCTGGCGCCGACGGATCAGGTCTTTCTCGCCTGGCCGAGATGGGGGCAGCATTACCAGACCGGCGGCGATGCCGGCGAGGAACCGGACCTGCCCGAGGCACAGCGCCTGATGGAACTGGCCCATATCTGGGAAACCGCCACCACCGACGAACAGCGCGCCGCCGCCTGGAAGGAGATGCTCGAAATCCACGCCGATCAGGTCTATGGCATCGGCATCCTCGCCGGCGCCCCGCAGCCGATCGTCGTTTCGAACCGCCTGCGCAACGTCCCGGAAAAGGGCATGTGGGCGTGGGAACCGGGCGCGCATTTCGGCGTGCACCGCATGGACGAGTTCTTTCTCGTCGAGTGAATAGGGGCTGCTGAATGCTGTTGCTGCGTTACGCAGTCTACCGGTTCTTCACAATGCTGCTGACGCTGCTCGTGGTGTCCGTTCTGATCTTCGTGATCATCAACCTTCCGCCCGGAGACTACCTGAGCAACCAGATCGCCGAACTGCAGGCGTCGGGCCAGAGCGCCGGAGTGGCCAAGGCCGAGTTTCTGCGCAAGGAATACGCGCTCGACCGGCCCTTGTGGGAACAGTACATGATCTGGATGGGCTTCATGCCCGGCCCGCACGGCTTTTCCGGCCTGATCCAGGGCAATTACGGCTGGTCCTTCGAATTCGACCGCCCGGTTTCGGAAATCGTCGGCGAAAGCCTGTGGCTGACGGTGGTGGTCAACCTCGCCGCGGTCCTGTTCGTCTATGCCGTGGCCCTGCCGCTGGGCGTTCTGGCCGCCGCCCGGTCGCGCACCTGGGTGGACTATACCTCGGCCTTCATCGGCTATCTCGGGCTCGCCACGCCGAACTTCCTGCTCGCCCTCATTCTCTTCTACTACGGCCACAGGTATTTCGACCTGCCCATCGGCGGCCTGATGGACCCGAGCTTCGAGGGCCTGCCGATGAGCTGGGAAAAGATGAAGTCGATCCTGATTCACCTGATCGTGCCGACCTTCGTCATCGGCACGTCAGGCGCGTCGGCGATGATGCAGCGGCTGCGCGCCAACATGCTGGACGAATTGGGCAAGCCCTATGTGGAAACCGCCATCGCCAAGGGCATGTCGCCGTCGCGGATGCTGACCAAATACCCCCTGCGCGTCGCCTTCAACCCGTTCGTGGCCGATATCGGCAACCTGCTGCCCTCGATGGTCTCGGGTTCGGTCCTGGTGTCGGTGGTGCTGGGCCTGCAGACCATCGGGCCCACCCTGCTGACCGCGCTGAAGACGCAGGACCAGTTCCTTTCGGGTTTCGTGCTGATGTTCGTGGCCCTGCTGACCCTGATCGGCACCATGATTTCCGACATCCTGCTGGTCATGCTCGACCCGCGCATCCGGTACGAGGGGCGCGAGGCATGACCAAACTCCCCGACGGCCGCTATGTCGATGACGAACCCTATGACCCGCAGGTGTCGATCCAGCAGCTCGAACGCCGCGATCTGGACGCGCCCAACTGGGTACTGGTCTGGCGCAAGTTCAAGACCCACAAGCTGGGCCTGGTTTCGGGCATCTTCCTGCTGATCTCGTATCTGATGCTGCCCTTCGCCGGCTTCATCGCGCCCTACACGCCCAACGAACGCAACGGCGAGCACCTCTATGCCCCGCCGCAGGCCGTGCACTGGTTCCACGAGGGCGAGTTCATAGGCCCGTTCATCTATCCCATCGTGGCCGAGGCCGATCTCGAAACCTTCCAGTGGAAATTCGTGCCGGACCTGGAAAATCCCAGCCCGGTCCGGTTCTTCTGCAAGGGCGGGGAATACAAGCTCGCCGGTCTCATTCCGTCCGACACCCACCTGTTCTGCCCGCCCGAGGGCGCGACCCTGTTCCTGTGGGGGTCCGACCGGCTGGGCCGCGACGTGTTCAGCCGCATCCTCTATGGCGCGCAACTGTCGCTGACCGTGGGCCTGATCGGCATTTCGGTCTCGTTCTTCCTGGGCATTCTGTTCGGGTCGATGGCCGGCTATTTCGGCGGCAAGACCGACTGGGTCATCAACCGCGTGATCGAAATCCTGCGCTCCCTGCCGGAACTGCCGCTGTGGCTGGCCCTGTCCGCGGCGGTGCCGTCGAACTGGGGGCCGGTGGCGGTCTTCTTCATCATCTCGGTCATCCTCGGCATCCTCGACTGGCCGGGCCTCGCCCGATCCGTGCGCGCCAAGTTCCTGTCGTTGCGGGAAGAGGAATACGTGCGCGCGGCGGAAATGATGGGTGCAAGCTCGGGCCGGGTCATCCGCAAGCACCTGCTGCCCAATTTCATGTCGCACCTGATCGCCTCCGCCACGTTGTCGATCCCGGCCATGATCCTGGGGGAAACCGCGCTCAGCTTTCTCGGCCTCGGCCTGCGGGCGCCGGCGGTCAGCTGGGGCGTGATGCTGAACGACGCGCAGAACCTCGCCTCGATCGAGATCTACCCCTGGACCGCGATCCCGATGCTGCCGATCATCGTGGTGGTGCTGGCCTTCAACTTCCTCGGCGACGGGCTGCGCGACAGTCTGGACCCCTACCAGCAATGAGCCCCATTTCCACACTTCCGGCGCCCGGCACGTACCGGGTCACCGGCGACGGCGCCCGGCCCAGCGCGTTTGCGGTGTCCGAACTGGCGACCGCCTCTTTCGCGGCCGTGGGTCAGGAGATGGCCCGGCTGATGGCCGCGCTGAACCTGACCGCCGAGTGGCCCCCGGTGACGGTGGACCATCGGCTTGCCTCGCTCTGGTACGGCTGGTCCTTCCGACCCCAGGGCTGGGACATGCCCGACCTCTGGGATCCGATCGCGGGCGACTACCCGACCGCGGACGGGTGGATCCGTCTGCACACCAACCTGCCCCACCATCGCGCCGCCGCGCTGCGGGTGCTGGGCACGCCGGGCGAACGGGCCGCGGTCGCCAGGGCGGTCGCGGACTGGCAGGCCGACGCGCTGGAGGGCGCGGTGGTGGGCGAAGGCGGAGTCGCCGCGGCCATGCGCAGCCGCGAGGACTGGCTGGCGCATCCGCAGGGCAAGGCGATCGCGTCGGAGCCGCTGATCGCCTGGCTCGCGCCAAGGCGGACG
The DNA here is from genome assembly GCF_059613135.1 of Ruegeria sp. BHSB196. Lineage (NCBI taxonomy): Bacteria > Pseudomonadati > Pseudomonadota > Alphaproteobacteria > Rhodobacterales > Roseobacteraceae > Ruegeria > Ruegeria sp. BHSB196. The sequence continues at coordinate 36,695 of NZ_JBXWRY010000025.1, read as the reverse complement.
GCGCAGCGCGACCGCCCGGAGGCCTCGGCCGTACGCCCGCTGGCCGGGCTGCGCGTGCTCGACCTGACGCGGGTGCTGGCCGGGCCGGTCTCGACCCGCACGCTGGCCGGGTTCGGCGCTGACGTGCTGCGAATCGACCCGCCCGGATGGGACGAGCCCGGCGTCATTCCCGACATCTCGCTGGGCAAACGCTGCGCCTATCTGGACCTGAAGTCGCCGCCCGGCCTCGACCGCCTCAAGGACTTGCTGGCGCAGGCCGACGTGTTCGTGCACGGCTACCGCCCCGGCGCTCTGGACGCGCTCGGGCTCGGGCGCGACACCCGCGACCGGATCGCCCCCAACCGGATCGAAGTGACGCTCGACGCCTATGGCTGGCACGGCCCCTGGGCCAAACGGCGCGGCTTCGACAGCCTGGTGCAGATGAGCGCCGGAATCGCCGAGGCCGGGCGGATCTGGGCCGGGGCCGAGAACCCCACCCCCTTGCCGGTGCAGGCGCTGGACCACGCCACCGGCTATCTCATGGCCGCGGCGGTCCTTTCGGCGCTGGCCGAGGCGGCGGGCGGCAACCCTGTCACCGACGCGCATCTGTCGCTGGCGCGCACCGCCGACCTGCTTGCCAGCCTCCGCAAGACGGCAGCGGGCAACGAGATTGCGGCGCCGCAGGATGCCGACTTTTCCGACCGACCCGAAAACTCCGGCTGGGGGCCGGGACGGCGCCTGTCCCCGGCGCTCCGGATCGGCGCGGCCCACATGGCCTGGGATCGCCCCGCAACGGCGCTTGGCACCGGCAAGGCCGAGTGGCCTTGAGGCGCCCGCGCGGTCGCGGCTTCAGCGGTCGTCGTCGCCGGGACCGATATCGTCCAGATAGTCCTCGTCGATGGCGGCCTGCACCGCGCCGGTGACCGCCTCGCGCTGTTTCGGGGTCAGGTCTTCGGCGTTCTTCTCGTCCGCCAGCCGCACCGTGACCTCGCGATGCGCGAACTTGACGCCCTCGCGGGCGAACAGCTCGCGGATTTCCTGATAGACCTTCTTGCGCACCAGCCATTGATCGCCCGGCTTGGTCATGAACTTGACCCGGATGATCATCGCCGAATCCTGCATCTCGATCACGCCCTGCGACTTCAGCGGCTGGATGAAATTGTCGCCAATCACCGGATCGCTCAGCAACTCCTGTCCCAGCTTCTTGATCAGCTTGCGCACCTTTTCCACGTCCGTGTCATAGGTCACGCGCAGCGGCAGCTTCATGATCACCCAGTCGCGGGAATAGTTGGTCAGCACCTTGATCTCGCCGAACGGAATGGTGTTGAGCGCCCCGAGGTGATGCCGCAGCTGCATGGACCTGACCGAGATCTTCTCGACCGTGCCCTTCACGTCGCCGATGTCGATGTATTCGCCCTTGCGGAACGCATCGTCGATCAGAAAGAACGCGCCCGAGAAGATGTCGCGCACCAGCGTCTGCGCCCCGAAACCGACGGCCAGGCCGACGACGCCGGCACCGGCAAACAGCGGGCTGACATTGATGCCGATCTCCATCAACGCGATCAGCGCGATGGTGACGACCACCACAGCCAGGATGGCGCCCCGGAACAGCGGCAGCAGCGTGGCCAAACGGCTCTGGCCGCTCTCGCCGCCCTCGTCGCCAAGCTCCGCCTCGTCCCCGCCATCCTCGACCTCTTCCGCGATCTTGCTGTCGATCCAGATCCGGAAGAAATGATAGAGGATGTAGCCGATGAACAGGACGACCATCACGTCCAGCGCCCGGCCCACCGGCAGATCCGTGGTCCAGTGTTCCTCGGGCAGCCAGATCACGACAAGCGCGTAGATCCCGACGACAAAGGCAAGGATGCCCGAGACCCGCCGGGCGAGATCCTCATAGGTGGCCATGGCGTGGCGCGGCCGTTCGACGGCCTCCGCCTCTTCCGGCTCGTCCCTGTCGTCCTCGTCGGCCGATTCGGCGTTGATTTCCTCGATCTGCCGCGAGCGGTCGAAATACCGCTCAAGCAAGTAGTTCATCGCGCCATAGGCCACCACCACCGACATGAAAACGGCATAGGTGCCCGCCACCAGCGGGATCGAAACCGGCTGCTCCAGCACCAGATCCAGCGCCAGATCGAACCAGCTGAAAATGACGTACACGATCGCGAACGGCGCCCAGCCGAACGAGACGAACCGCAGCAGCCACGACACCTGATCGGGCGCCCGCCCGCCCCGGATCGCATTCGAGATCGCCCGCGCGTTGAACAGCACCATCAGGATGTTGCCGAGCGCGCCGACCAGCGTCAGGCAGCCATAGACCATGGCATAGACGTTGTAGTTCAGACCGAAATCCGCCACCCAGGTCGAAAACAGAACGGCGGAAATGTCATAGGTCGCCAGCACCGACGCCCAGATGTACAGCCGCTTGGCGTCGCGATCGGAAAACGGCGGCAGGCGGTACTGGCTGAGATAGGGCGACAGCACCATCCGCCACAGGTCCGACACCGTGCGGGCCAGGAAGAACGCGGTGAAGATGGCCGTCACGGTGAACTGCACCGAGATGTCCTCGGCCCGGCCGAACACCAGATAACCGACGATCAGCGCCATCACCATCGCGAACACCGTCGCCCCGACCCCCATCAGGAAGCGGAACACCAAAAAAGGCATCTTTTCCCGGTATCCGACCGGGTGTTCCTTGACCCGCGACATGACGAAGCGCCGGGCGATCCGCTTGCCGTAGATTTCGATCGACAACCAGCGCCCGATCAGCAGGAACAGCAGGTTCCAGAACAGGACTTTGACATAGGTGAAGATTTCGCCATCGGGGCTGGTTTCGCGCAGGATGTACTGAACCTCGAAGATCGAATACGGCAGCGCCTCGAGCCGCGATTCCAGCGAAGACCGGAACTCCGAGAACCGCTCCTGCGCCTTCATCAGCTGCGATCCACTGCCCATCGGATCGGCGCCGTCGGCATTCGCGGCTGCCGTTTCGGCCGCCGACGACACCACCTTGCCGTCGGTGTCGATCACGATGACGGTCGCGCCGGCTTCGGTCGCGGCCCGGATCGCGGCGGCAACATCGCCGTCGCCGGCGGATTGCGCGCTTTGCTCTTCTCCGCCCCCATATCCGGGCAGCAGCGAGGTCTGGGCCAGGGCCGCCGCGGTCAGGGCTATCCAGATGCCCCACATCGTCAGCACCAGCCGAAGGAGAAACTTTAGCCTCATCGGGATTTGGTCCAATTCTCAGTCTAAACGGCACGGTACAGGACAGGACCGCGGTCTTCAAACGCCCGTGCGGCCTTATCGCAGGATCGTGTCGTTGCGTGCACAGGAAAACCGGTATCTGACAATCGTGTTTTCAAACCGGCATCTTTGAAATATGAGCACTGATGAGTTATCCCAAAAGCGGAATGCATTGGGGGAAACGTGGCCGCGAACCGTGCTGCTTGGGTAGGGACCGGTCTGCAGCAGGGGTGCGAAAGTGTCGAAGGCCGCAGGAATGACGACTCCCGGCAGAGCAGTGCGGATGGCCATGCGATCCGCGTCAAAGGCAGGTATGCGGAGTAGCGGGGCCGTTGCCGGCCGGCGCGGCCCGGTTTCATCGACGGGATTCGGACGACGGTTGAGGGCATGAGCGACACGGGCCAGACATATTCGACCGGCCGTGCGCCGCGCATTCTGTTCTACAGCCACGACACCTTCGGTCTGGGCCATCTCAGGCGATCGCGGGCGCTGGCCTCGGCTCTTACCCAGGCCGACCCGACCGCCTCCGCCCTGATCCTCACCGGGTCGCCGGTGGCCGGGCGTTTCACCTTTCCGCGCCGGGTCGATCACGTGCGCCTGCCGGGCGTGACCAAACGGGCCGACGGCTCCTACGTGGCCCAGACCATCGGCATGGGCATCGACGAAGTGACCGAGCTCCGCTCCAGCCTGATCCGCACCGCGGTCGAACAATACCAGCCCGATGTGCTGGTCGTGGACAAGGAGCCGACCGGGTTCCGCGGCGAGTTGCTGCCGACGCTCGAAATGCTGCAGCGCAGGGGAACCGCCAGGCTGGTCCTGGGCCTGCGCGACGTTCTGGACGAACCCAAGGTTCTGGCGGCCGAATGGGACCGCAAGCACGCGGTCGAGGCGACCGAGCGGTTCTATGACGAAATCTGGGTCTATGGGCTGCGGTCGATCTACGACCCGACGGCCGGATTGCCGCTGAGCGCGCAGGCGCAGTCCAGGATGCATTGGACCGGCTATCTGCGCCGCGATCTCGGGCCGATCGGCCCGCCGCCGCCGCAACCCTACATCCTGATCACGCCCGGCGGCGGCGGCGACGGCAAGGCCCTGGTCAACCTGGTCCTCGCTGCCTACGAGCAGGATCCGACGCTGCAACCGCGCGCGATGCTGGTCTACGGCCCGTTCCTGTCGGGCGATCTCAGGGCCGAGTTCGAATCGCGCGTCGCCGCGCTGGGCGGCCGCGTGACCGCCGTCGGCTTCGAATCCCAGATCGAAACCCTGTTTGCCGGCGCGGCGGGCGTGGTCTGCATGGGCGGGTACAACACCTTCTGCGAAGTTCTCTCCTTCGACAAACGCGCGGTGATCGTGCCCCGCACGGTGCCCCGGCTGGAACAGTGGATTCGCGCCTCGCGTGCCGAAGATCTCGGTCTCGTGCGGATGCTGGACGAATACCGCGACGGTCTGACCGTCGATTCGATGATCGACGCCATCCGCGCCCTACCGGCCCAGCCGCTGCCGTCCCAGGCTTTCGGGCAGGGTCTGCTGGACGGGCTGGACTACGTCACCCATCGCGTCGGCGTTCTGCTGGGACAGACGAAGGAACGGGCGACCGGATGAACCGCCCCGCACCCAAGCTCGCGGTGCTGGTCAAGGGATGGCCGCGCCTGTCGGAAACGTTCATCGCTCAGGAACTCGTCGCCCTGGAACAGGCGGGCCACGGATTCGACATCTGGTCGCTGCGCCATCCCACCGATACCAAGCGCCATCCCCTGCATGACCGGCTTTCGGCCAGGGTCCACTACCTGCCCGAATATCTCTGCGACGAACCCAAACGCATCTGGCGCGCCCGCGACATCGCCCGGACGCTGCCGGGCTATGCACGGGCCTACGACATCTGGCGCGCGGATCTGCTGCGTGACCCGACCCACAACCGCATCCGGCGTTTCGGTCAGGCCTGCGTGCTGGCGGCGGAACTGCCCGCCGAAACCGCCGGGCTCTACGCGCATTTCCTGCACACCCCCTCTTCGGTCGCGCGCTATGCCGCCATCATGCGGGACTTGCCGTGGAGTTTTTCGGCGCATGCCAAGGATATCTGGACGTCGCCCGACTGGGAAAAGCGCGAAAAGCTGACCGGGCGCACCCATGGCGCGGTGTTCGGCGCCACCTGCACCGGAATCGGCGCCCGGCATCTGCGCGCCCTTGCCGACGATCCCGCCCGGATCGACCTGATCTATCACGGGCTCGACCTGACGCGGTTTCCGGCACCGCCCGACCGCGCGCCCCGCAAACCCGGCCAACCCCTTCGGATGCTGTCGGTCGGGCGGCTGGTGGAAAAGAAGGGGTTCGACCGGCTGATCGCGGCCTTCGCGCTGCTGCCCGACGACCTCGACTGGCACTGGACGCATATCGGCGGCGGCGACCTGCGCGAAGACCTGCAAGGCCGGGCCGAAAACCTGGGCCTGACCGGGCGGATCACGTGGCGCGGCCCCTGCGACCAGCCCGAAGTGGTCGCGGCCATGCGCCGCGCCGACCTGTTCGTCCTGCCCAGTCGGATCGCCGCGGACGGCGACCGCGACGGCCTGCCGAACGTGCTGATGGAAGCCGCCTCGCAACTGCTCCCGATCCTGTCCACGCCGGTCTCGGCAATCCCCGAATTCATCGACAACGGCACGACCGGCACCCTCACCGAGGATACGCCCGAGGCGCTGGCGGCCGCCATGTCCGCGCTCGCCGCCGACCCGTGCCGCGCCGCCGGGATGGCCCGGGCCGCGCGCGAACGCCTGATCTCCGATTTCCGGATGGAACCGGGCATCGCCCGGCTGTCGGACCGCCTGACCGCACTCTGCGGGGGCCGGCGGCCATGACCCGCGTCGCCTTCTACGCCCCGATGAAATCGCCCAACAGCCCGGTGCCGTCGGGCGACCGGGAAATGGCGCGCAACCTGATGGCCGCCATCAAGGCCGGCGGATCACAGGTCGAGCTGGTCTCCGAGTTGCGGATCTACGACAAGCGCGGTGACGCCCGGATGCAGCGCGAACTTCGGCAGGCCGCCGAAACCGAAGTGCTGCGGCTGGTCCAGACCCTGCCCGCGGATTTCGCCCTCTGGGTCACCTATCACAACTACTACAAGGCGCCCGACCTGGTGGGCCCCGAGGTCTGCCGCCGCCGCGGCATCCCTTACGTCCAACTGGAAAGCACCCGCGCCACCAGCCGCCTGACCGGCCCCTGGGCGGATTTCGCGCGCGCCGCGCATGACGCCTGCGATGCGGCGCGGATCATCTTCTATCACACCGCCAACGATCTGATCACGCTGGAACGCGAACGGTTCGGGGATCAGGCGCTGGTGCATCTGGCGCCGTTCCTGCCTTTGGCCGGGCTGCCGGCGGCGTCCGATTGCACCGGGCCGATGCTCGCCGCCGGAATGATGCGGGACGGCGACAAGCTGCGGTCCTACCGGATCATCGCCGAAACGCTGGCCCTGCTCGACGGCGACTGGTCGCTGCATATCGCGGGCGACGGCCCTGCGCGGCAGGATGTCGAACGGCTGATGGCCCCGTTCGGCACCCGGGTCCGGTTTCTGGGCCAACTGGACAAGGACGCCCTGCGCGAGGCTTACGCGGCCGCTTCGCTGTTGTTCTGGCCCGGGGTGAACGAAGCGTTCGGCATGGTCTACCTGGAAGCCCAGGCGGCGGGCCTGCCCGTCGTCGCCCAGGATCGGCCGGGGGTGCGGGATGTGCTGGCTCCGGGGGCCTATCCGGCGGTCCGGGACGGCCCGGCCGCCCTGGCCCAGGCCCTCGCCGCCCTGCGCGCCGATGCCGGGCTGCGCCGCAGACTCGGCGGCAGGGCGCGCGAGCACGTCCGCGACCGGCACCTGATCGCCTCGGCCAGCCAGACCTTCTGGCAGGCGGTCGCGCCCATGCTCGAGGGCGCGTCATGACCCGCCTCGCGCTCCTGCGTCACGGCCATACCGACTGGAACCGCGCCGGGCGCATCCAGGGCCGCAGCGACATCCCGCTGGACCGGGAGGCGCGCGCGACCGTCGCCCGATACCGCCTGCCCGACGATTGGGCCGAGGCCGAGCTGTGGTCCAGCCCCCTGCTGCGCGCGGCTGAGACCGCCAGCCTCGTGGCCGGGCGCGCGCCGCGCCATGCGCCCGAACTGATCGAGATGAACTGGGGCGACTGGGAAGGTCAGCGCGGCGTTGACCTGATCGCCGACCCGACAAGCGGCTACCGGCACATCGAGGACTGGGGCTGGGATTTCCGGCCACCCGGCGGCGAAAGCCCCGCCGACGTCAAGACCCGGCTGCACCCGTGGATGGCCCGGCTGGATCGCGATGCGGTGGCCGTCTGCCATATCGGCATCATGCGCGTCATCCTGGCCCTGGCCTGGGGCTGGGATTTCCGGGGCCCCGCCCCGTTCCGGATCAAGCGGAACAGGCTCTACGTCATTGACCTGTCCACCATGCGGCCCGACCCGGACCCGGTGCGCCTGATCCAGAGGGACGCCGCGCCATGAAGGTGATGATCGTCGTCACGCATCTTCTCGGCACCGGGCATCTCAGCCGCGCGATCACGCTCGGCCAGGCGTTTCGCGCGGCCGGGCACGCGGTCGCGCTGGTGTCGGGCGGCATGCCCGCGCCGCAACTGGACGCCACCGGCCTGACGCTTCTGCCGCTGCCGCCGCTGCGTTCGGACGGTACCGATTTCAGCCGCCTCCTGACCGAACGCGGCGAGACGGCGACCCCGGCCTATCTGGCCAACCGGATCTCGGCCCTGGAAACCGCGCTCCTGCAGGTCGAACCGGACGTTCTGATCACCGAGCTTTACCCCTTTGGCCGCCGTTCGTTGACGGAAGAGTTCCAGGCCCTGCTGCGCGCCGCGCGGCACCTGGAACCGCGCCCGGTCGTGCTCAGCTCGGTCCGCGACATCCTGGCCCCGCCCTCGAAACCCTCCAAGGCCGCGCGGACCGATGAGGTCATAGCCCGCGCCTATGACGGCGTGCTGGTGCATTCCGATCCGAAAACCACGCGGCTCGAAGCCAGCTGGCCGGTCTCCGACGCCCTGTCCGCCCGTCTGCATTACACCGGCTACGTCGCGCCGCCCCCGGCCGCGCCGCATCCCGACGCGCTGGGAACCGGCGAGATCCTCGTCAGCGCCGGCGGCGGTTCGGTGGGCCAGCCGATCTTTCGCGCGGCCATCGAGGCCGCCCGAAAGATCACCAACCGGCGCTGGCGCCTGTTGGTAGGCGGGCGTGACGCCCCGGCGCGCATTTCCGAACTCGAGTCTCTGGTTGGCGATGCCCCCGTGGTGATCGAACCCACCCGCCCGGATTTCCGCCAGATGCTGCGCCACGCCGCGGCCTCGGTCAGCATGTGCGGCTACAACACCGCGCTCGACATCCTGCAATGCGGTGTCCCGGCGGTTCTCGTGCCCTTCGATGACGGCAAGGAGGTCGAGCAGACCCTGCGCGCGCAGAGCCTGTCGCGCCTGCCGGCAATTTCCGTGGTGGCCAGCGCCGACCTGTCCGGCGATACCCTGATCCCCGCCCTTGACCGGGTCATGCAATCCGGCCCGCGCACCGGTCTGGACCTTGCGTTCGACGGCGCGGCACGGTCGGTCGCGATTGCCGAAAACCTGGCGAGGGCGCGGCGATGAGGGTGGACTGGTCTCCGCTGGAGCGCGAACTGGCGCGGTGGGACAAGGCGGGGCTTTCGCTGCCGCTCTGGTGGCGCGATGACGACGCCATCGAACCGACCGCCCGGTTGGACCGGCTTTCGGACCTCTCCGAGCGGTTCGCCCTGCCGGTGCATCTGGCCATCATCCCCGAGCCGGCGAAGGAGTCCCTGTCGGACTACGTGTCGGACCGGCCGCATCTGATCCCGGTCGTCCATGGCTGGGCGCACCGCAACCATGCCCCGCCGCAGGAGAAGAAAGCCGAGTTCCGCCTGCACCGACCGATGCCGGACATCTCAGGCGACCTGCGGGCAGGGCTGCAGCGCCTGCATGCGCTCTTCGGACCGGCGCTGCGCCCGGTCTTCGTGCCACCGTGGAACCGCATCGCCCCCGAGGTGGTCGCGGAACTGCCCGCATCAGGCTACCGCGTGCTGTCCACCGCCACCCCCCGCAAGACCCGCTTTGCCGCACCGGGGCTCGAACAGGTCAACACCCATCTCGACCCGATCGACTGGCGCGGCGCCCGCGGGCTCCTCGATCCGGAGCAGCTGGTCGCCCGGACCACCCGCCTGCTGCAGGACCGGCGGAGCGGCCGCGCGGACAATGCCGAACCCTTCGGCCTGTTGACCCATCACCTCGTCCATGATGAAGACGTCTGGAGCTTCGTCGCCGACCTGATCCGGCGCCTGCGATCCGGGCCGACGACCCTCTGGACCGCCGACACCGGCCCAACCGCCACGGAGACCAAATGAGCCGACTGGATTCCATGCTGCGCCGCCTGACCGCCCAGCGCGACGGGCTGAACTGGGCCGCCGATCAGGTCGCGGGGCTCGACGGCGACGTTCTGGACATGGGCCTCGGCAACGGCCGCACCTACGACCACCTGCGCGAAGTGCTGCCGCAGCGCCGGATCTGGGTGATGGACCGGGTGCTGCAATGCCACCCGTCCTGCATCCCCCCGGCCGAGGATTTCCTGCAGGGCGAGGCCGAGGACATGCTGCACCGGCTTGCCGAGAACGGCCGCAGCATCGCACTGGCGCATTACGATTTCGGCATGGGCATCAAGGCCGACGACGTGGCCGAGGCCGCCCGCCTCAGCCCGCTGATCGCCAGGGTCATGGTGCCGGGCGGCCTGCTGATCTCGGGCCAGCCGCTGGTCGGGTTCCGGCAGATCACCGGCCCGGACACCATCGCCCCCGAACGCTATCTGTTCTATCGGGCGTGATTCGGCAGGGGGCAAGGTCATGCGCTTCAATCGTTACGCGGTGTACCATGTCCCGCCCCCGCACGAGCCCTGGGCCGAATTCTGCACCGCCTGGCTGGGCTGGGACTTGCAGACGGGGGCCGAGGTGGCGCAGCCGCCGATTGCCGGGCTCGACCTTGCCGCGATCACCGAAACGCCGCGCCGCTACGGGCTGCACGCCACGCTCAAGGCGCCGTTCCGGCTGGCGCCGGGCCAGAGCGTCGAGGGCCTCAACGCAGCCATCGCCCGGCTGGCATCCTCGGTGCCGCCCGCGCGCGCGCCGGGGCTGGCCCTCGCGCGGATGGGCCGGTTTCTGGCCCTGTGCCCGGTCGGAGCCCCCGACGCAATCAACGCGCTCGCCGCGACCTGCGTGCGCGACCTGGACGCCTACCGCGCCCCGATGCCGGATGCCGCCCGCGCCCGACGCCGCCACGACAGGCTCAGCCCGACCCAGGCCGCGAATCTCGACACTTGGGGATACCCCTTCGTGTTCGACGACTTCCGGTACCACATCACCCTGACCGGCAAGCTCGACCCGGACACCAGGGCACGCGCCGAGGCGGCGTTGCGACGGCACCTCGCGCCGCTCCTGCCCGCGCCCTTCGCCCTGCGCCAGATCGCGCTGGTCGGCGAGGCGGAGGACGGACGCTTTCACCTGCTCGAACGCCACGACCTGACCGGATGACCAGGGCTCTGGCTCAGGGCCGCCCCACCCGCAGCAGAATTGCCCCCGCAAGGGTGAGCGCGGTGGACAGCACCTTTTTCAGATCGAGCCGCTCGTTCAGAACCCCCACGCCCAGAAGCAGCGCAAAGACGATGGAGGTCTCGCGCAGCGCCGTGACCAGCGCGATCGGCGCCTGGGTAAAGGCCCAGACCACCAGCACATAGGCGGCGAAGGACAGCGCACCGCCGACCAGACCCAGCCGCCAGACCGCCAGCGCCCGCCGCAGAAGACCCGGCCGCGCGACACGGGCGACCAGGCAAAGCGCCGCCGCGTTGACCACGGTGAGCGCGCCGAAAAACCCCAGCGCGGTGCCGGCGATGCGCGCGCCCTGCCCGTCCACGATGGAATAGGCGGCGATGAACACACCAGTCACCAGCGCCAGGCCCGCCGCCGGCAGGCTGAACAGCCCGTCCTGTTTCCGCACCAGCGCGATCGAGGCGATGCCGACCGAGATCATGAGCATGGCCGTCAGCTCGATCCGGTCGAAGGTGACGCCGAAAAACACCGCGGAGCCGAGCGCGACCAGCAGGGGCGAGGCGCCGCGGGCAATCGGATAGACCTGCGTCAGATCGCCGATCTTGTAGGCGCGCACCAGAAACAGCTGATAGCCCAGATGCAGCGCCACGCCACCGGCAAGATAGGGCCAGCACGCCCAGTCGATCCGCGGCGCGAACGGCAGGGCGACCAGCCCGGCCGCGCCCTGTCCCAGAACCACCGCCGCCATGCCCGCCGACTTGTCCGCGCCGCCCTTGACCAGCGCGTTCCAGGTCGCGTGCAGGGCCGCCGCCAGAAGAACGACCAGAAAGACCGTCCCGCTCATGGCGCGCCGGTTCCCGCGCGGGCGTATCGTTCCAGCCGCTCGGCCAGCGTTCCGGTATGCAATTCGAACAGGTGATTGTCCGGACCGTAGAAATACAGCGACCGCCCCTCGCCCTCGACGCGCGGGCGCGGCGGCCGCATCTCCAGGCCCAGCGCCTCCACCCGTCTGCGGCATTCGTCGAACTCGGCCTCGGATATCCTGAACGCGACGTGGTTGTAGCTCCGCGCGGGCAGCGGGTCGCCCTTCATGATCGCGACCCAGACATCGCCGATCAGAAAGAACCGCTCCTCCGACAGCGAAAACTGCGCCGCGCCGCTGCGATAGACGCAGCGCGCCGCGAACACGGTTTCCAGGATCGTCTGCATCCGGTCGAGATCGGACACCACGAAGGTGATATGGGACAGCCCGTCGCTCATGCCGTGGCCAGCATCGCCGCAATCGCGGCCCGTGTACAGGCGCCCTGTGCGGGTGGCGCGCGGGATCGCACCCGGCCACCCCGCTGGCGCATCATTCGGCGCGACACCCTACCCTTCGGCCCGCAACCCGGCTATATGGCGCAGCAACGCTTACCATTCACGAGGCTGCCATGAGCTTTGACCGCAGAATCAGGATCGCCCCGTCGATCCTGTCGGCCGATTTCGCCAATTTCGGACAGGAGATTCAGGCCATCGAGGCGCAGGGCGCCGACTGGGTCCATGTGGACGTGATGGACGGGCATTTCGTGCCGAACCTCACCTTCGGCCCGCCGGCGGTCAAGGCGTTCCGCCCGCATGTGACGACGGTGATGGACGTGCACCTGATGATCGCGCCGGTCGATCCCTATATCGACGCCTTCGCCGACGCCGGCGCCGACATCCTGACCGCCCATGTCGAGGCGGGGCCGCATATCCACCGCACCCTTCAGGCCATCCGCGGCGCGGGGATGAAGGCGGGCGTCGCCCTGAATCCAGGCACCCCGGCCGAGGCGGTCGAGCACCTGCTGGACCTGACCGATCTGGTCTGCGTGATGACCGTCAACCCCGGCTTCGGCGGTCAGAAATTCATCGACATGACCCCCAAGATCCGCCGCCTGCGCGACATGATCGGGGACCGCCCGGTGCATATCGAGATCGACGGCGGCGTCGATCCGAACACCGCTTCTCTGGTCGCCCGCGCCGGCGCCGACGTGCTGGTGGCCGGCTCCGCCGTGTTCAAGGGCGGGTCGGTGCGCAATCCGGGCGTCTATGGCGACAACATCCGCGAGATCCGCAACGCCGCCGCGGGCGTCTGGGCCTGACGCACCGGCCGACCGGCGCGCTCCCGCCCGTCGTCGGCGCCGCTGGCGCGGCACCTCCTCCCGTTGGGCCGGGCACCGCGCGTCCGCGCGGTGCTAGGCCAAGCGATCCGCAAAGTGATCCAGCAACCTGTGTTTCAGGATCTTGCCGGTCGGCGCGGCCGGCAATTCGGTCGCCACGACGATCTGCGCCGGGCGCTTGTAGCCCGCCAGACGCCCGGCGGCATGGGCGTGCAATTCCTCCGCCGCGGGCTCGTCCCCCGGCGCCACCTGCACAAAGGCCACCACCTTTTCGTCGCCCTCCACCATGCGTCCGACCACCGCCGCCTGGATGACCTTGGGATGGTCGTTCAGCGCCGCCTCCACTTCGGGCGGATAGACATTGAACCCGCCGTGGATGATCAGCTCCTTGCACCGGCCCACGATATGCAGATGCCCCCGGTCGTCGAAGTGCCCCAGATCACCGGTGCGCAGCCAGCCACCCCGCAGCGCCGCCGCCGTGTCGTCCGGATTGCGGAAATAACCCTTCATCACATGCGGCCCGCGCGTCAGCACCTCGCCGACGCCGGCGCCGCCGCCAGCCACGTCCTGATCGATCCGGACCTCCACGCCCGGCAGAGGCGGGCCCACCGAAACATCCGGATCGCCCGGCGCGCAGGTCGAGGCGCAGACCCCCGCCGTGCTTTCCGTCAACCCATAGCCGTTCTGGATGGCGACCCCGTAGAACGCCTCGGCCTTGCGCTTCCACGCCGGGTCCAGCGGCGCCGCACCCGACGAGACATAGCGCAGCGTGTCGGTCGGCAGGCGCTCGTACCCCTGTTCCCTGGTGTATTGCATCAGCAGCGCGTGCATCTGCGGCACCCCGGAAAACAGCGTGACGCCGGAATTCAGCGCCGCATAGGTCCGCGCCGCCGAAAACCGCGCCTCAAGCCGGACCGGCGCGCCGATCCAGGTCGCCGCCGTCACCACCGAGGCCAGGCCAAATACATGGGTGATGGGCAACACGCCATAGATCACGTCCGCCTCGGTCATGCCCCGCAGCTCGGCCGAGGTGCGCCCGGCGAACAGCACGTTCTCATGGGTCAGCATCACCCCCTTGGGCGTGCCGGTGGTGCCGGTGGTAAAGAGCATCACGGCCACGTCCGACAGTGCCGGATCCGGATCGCTTGGCCAGGGCGTCGCCAGGTGCATCTGTCCGAACGCCCCCTCCACCGCACGCGCGCCCGCCGCCGCGGCATGGCGCGCGGCATCCGGTGATGCCGCGGAGGTATAGAGCGCGGCCGCGGGCCGGGCATGATCCGCGATGCGCCGCAACTCCGCCTCGGTCAGGCGGGCATTGACGGGAATGGCGCAGGCCCCGATCCGCGAACAGGCGAACAGCGACGCCACCGCCGCGCAGCAGTTCTCGGCCAGGATCAGCACCCGGTCGCCAGCCCGCAGGCCGGACTCCTCCAGCAGACCCGCCATCGCCCCAACCGCATCGTCCAACTGCCGATAGGTCCAGCGCGCGCCCCCGGCCTCCGAAAACGCCGGCGCATCGGGACGCCGGGCGATCTGCGCGCCGGGATAGTCGTGCCACTTCACCCTGTTTCCCCCTCCTGTTTCAGCCGCCCGGCCCGGGCGCGCCTCACCTGACCAGCCTGTGCCGCTTGAACACGCCCGTTGCCGTCGCGATCAGCGTTCCGTCCTCATGCCGCAATTCGCCGTTCACATGCACCAGCTTGCGCCCCCCGCCCGCAGGCCGCCCCGTGGCCGTGACCCGCCCCCGGTCCACGGCGGCCACGTAACTGGTGCTGAGCGAGACGGTCAGCACCATCGGATGCGCGGCGCGGTCGAACCAGGCCGAGGCGGTGTTGCCGCAGGCCACGTCCAGCAGCATGGCGATGATGCCGCCATGCAGAACCTCCTGACTGTTCAGATGCTCCGGGCGAATGTCCAGATGGCAGCGGGCCTGCCCCTCGGGGTCGGTCAGGTCGATCTCGAACCCCACCGCCCTCTGGCAGCCCGACGGCTTCAGGTTCGGCCGCCCGCCGTCAGGCCGCGCCGAGGGCAATGAACCGCTCCAGATGATGGTCCGCGTCCCCGAACCGGTGATCGGCCATGACGATCCGCTTGGCGATATGGGCCAGTTCGTATTCCTGGGTCATCGCGATGCCGCCATGCATCTGGATCGTCTCTTCCGCGACCAGCCGGCCCACCCGTGCGATGAGGTTGCGCGCGGCGGCGATCTGACGGTCGCGATCCGGAGCCTCCAGATGCCCCGCCGCATTGATCACCGCCGACCGCGCCTGTTCCAGCTCGATCAGCATGTCCGCAAACCGGTGCTGCAGCGCCTGGAACGTGCCGATCGGGCGGCCGAACTGCTTGCGCGTCAGCAGGTATTGCCGGGTCAGTTCGACCGCGGTTTCCATCGCGCCCAGCGTTTCCGCCGCCAGCGCGACATTGGCGGCGGCGATGGCGTCCAGCAGGGCCTGCAGCCCCTGCCCCGGCGCGCCCATCCGGGCGCTGTCCGGCAGGCGCACCTCGTCCAGCACCACCTCGGCGGCGCGGCCGCCGGCCAGCATCGGATAGCCCCGCAGGGTCAGCCCGCGGGTGCCTGCGGGCACCAGAAACAGCGAGATTCCCTCCAGATCGAACGGCCCGCCGCTCTCGCGGGCGGACACGATCAGGTATCCGGCGGCCTCGGCATTGACGACCACCGCCTTGCGGCCGGACAGCACGATCTCGCCGCCGTCAGCCCGCGCCGTGGTCTCCACCCGGCTCAGGTCATAGCGGCTCGCCGGCTCGCCATGCGCCAGCGCCAGATGCAGCTGGCCGCCGATCGCCTGCTCCAACAGGGCGCGCTGTTCCGGCGTGCCCTGCGCCGCCAGCAGCCGCCCGCCCAGAACCGCGGTGTCGAGGAACGGCTCGACCACGCCCGCACGGCCCAGTTCCTCGAACACCGTGGCGATGTCGAACCCGGCCCCGCCGAACCCGCCCTCGGCCTCGGAAAACACCGCGCCGATCACGCCCAGCTCGGCCAGTTCGGCCCAGATTTCGCCGCTCATCCCGGTATCGCCGTCCAGAATGCGGTTGCGTTCCGCCGTGGTATAGCGGTCTGCCAGATACCGGCGCAGCGTGTCCTGCAGCATCTGGCGTTCTTCGGTCAGGTTGAAATCCATCTCAGCCCCCCATCTTCACCTTGGCGATGATTCCGCGCTGGATCTCGTTCGACCCGCCAAAGATCGACAGTTTGCGGTTGTTGAAATACTGCGCTGCCACCGGCCCGGCATAGTCCGGCCCGATCGGGTCATTGTCGCCTTCCACCCCCTCCGAGGCAAAGGGCATCGCATAGGGGCCGACGGCGCGGCGGGCCAGGTCGTTGATCTCCTGCCGGATGATCGTGCCCTTGACCTTCAGCATCGAGCTTTCCACCCCAGGCGCCTGCCCGGCCGCCGCCTGGCTGACGATGCGCATGTTGGTCGTGGCCATCGCCATCAGGTCGATCTCGACCTGCGCCAGCCGCGCCGCGAAATGCGGGTTCTCGATCAGCGGCCGGCCATTTGCGCATTCGACCCGCGCGATCCGCTTGACCGCGTCCAGACCGGCGCGGCTGAACCCCACGCCCGCGATGTTGGTGCGCTCATGGGTCAGCAGATACTTGGCATAGGTCCAGCCCTTGTTCTCCTCGCCCACCAGGTTTTCCACCGGCACCCGCACGTCGTCAAAGAACACCTCGTTCACTTCCGGCGTTCCATCCAGCAGGATGATGGGCCGCACCTCGATCCCCGGCGTGTTCATGTCGATCAGCAGGAACGAAATCCCCTCCTGCTGCTTGGCCTCCGGATCGGTCCGCACCAGGCAGAAGATCCAGTTGGCATATTGCCCCAACGTGGTCCAGGTCTTCTGGCCGTTGACCACGTAGTGGTCGCCGTCGCGCACCGCGCGGGTCTTGAGCGAGGCCAGATCCGACCCCGCCCCCGGCTCGGAATAGCCCTGGCACCACCAATGCTCGCCGTTCAGGATGCGCGGCAGGAAATAGTCCTGCTGCGCCTTCGAGCCGAACTTCTGCAGAACCGGTCCCAGCATCGACAGGCCGAACGGCACGATGCGCGGCGCACGGGCCATGGCGCATTCTTCCTCGAAGATGTGGCGCTGCACAGCGTTCCACTCCGCCCCGCCGAATTCCCTGGGCCAGTTGAAGTTCAGCCACCCCTTTTCGTTGAGGGTCGCGTGCCACCACTCATGCCCCTCCTTGCCAAGGCTCTGCCCGGCGCGCACCTTGTCCGAGATTTCGCTCGGCAGCTTTTCGGCCAGAAAGGCGCGCACCTCGTCGCGAAACGCGATTTCGTCGTCGGTGTAATTCAGATCCATCCCTGCTCTCCTCCCCGGAACTGCGGCCTGGCCCTTGCGGGTCCGGCGCCCTGCGCCGGACGGCGACCGGCCCGCCCTCGACGGGCGGGCCGGTCGCTCCCTGCGGTCAATAGATCTCGAACAGCCCGGCCGCGCCCATGCCGCCGCCGATGCACATCGTCACCACACCCAGCCTGGCGCCCCGCCGCCTGCCCTCGCGCAGCAGGTGGCCGACCATGCGCGCGCCGGTCATGCCGAACGGATGGCCGATGGCGATCGAGCCGCCGTTGACGTTGCAGATCTCGTCCTCGATCCCCAGCCGGTTGCGGCAGTACAGCGCCTGGCTGGCAAAGGCTTCGTTCAATTCCCACAGGTCGATGTCATCCACCTTGAGCCCGTGCCGTTCCAGCAGCCGCGGCACCGCAAAGACCGGGCCGATCCCCATCTCGTCCGGCTCGCAGCCGGCAACGCAGAAGCCCTTGAAGGCGCCCATCGGGTCCAGCCCGCGCTTCTCGGCCTTGGCGCTGTCCATCAGAACCACCGCCGCCGCGCCGTCCGACAGCTGGCTGGCGTTGCCGGCAGTGATATAGTTGCCCGCGCCGCGCACCGGCTCCAGCCCGGCCAGACCTTCCAGCGTGGTGTTCGGGCGGTTGCATTCGTCGCGATCCACCGTCACCTCGCGCTGCGACACCGCGCCGGTCTCCTTGTCCTTGACCGCCATCGTGGCCTGCATCGGCACGATCTCGTCGTCGAACTTGCCCGATTGCTGCGCCGCCGCGATCCGCTGCTGCGACCGCAGGCCATAGGCGTCCTGCTCCTCGCGGGTGACGCCATAGCGTTCCGCCACGATGTCGGCGGTTTCGATCATGGTCATGTAGATCGCCGGCTTGTGTTCCTGAATCCAGGATTCTGGCGACGGGCGCGTATGCGGCTGCACCATCGAGATGCTTTCGACTCCGCCCGCGACCATCGGCCCCGAACCGCCCTCGGTGATCGCCTGCGCCGCCAGCGCCACGGTCTGCAGCCCCGAGGAACAGAACCGGTTCACCGTCATCCCCGAGGCGGTCACGGGCAACCCGGCGCGGATCGCGATCTGGCGGCCGATATTGCCTCCGGTCTCGCCTTCGGGGAAACCGCATCCGATGATGCAATCCTCGATCTCGGACCCGTCCAGACCGGCGCGCTCCACCGCCGCGCTCACGGCGTGACCGCCCATGGTGGCGCCGTGGGTCTGGTTGAACGAGCCCCGGAACGACTTGGCAAGCCCGGTACGGGCGGCGGATACGATGACGGCTTGTTTCATCACGAGGCTTCCTTGTTCAGATCGTCGAATGTGCGGCCCTCGGCCACCAGTTGCTCCAGAAGGGGGGCGGGCTGCCAGAAATAGTCGTCTTCCTTGGCCCATTCCTTGATGTCCGCCAGAAGCTCTGGCAGACCCTCCAGATCGGCCCATTTCAGCGGCCCGCCGCGATAGCGCGGAAAGCCGTAGCCGTAAAGCAGGGTGACATCCACATCCAGCGGCCGGCGCGCGATCCCCTCGCCCACCACCCTGGCCGCCTCGTTGACCATCGCGGCCATGTAGCGGCGCACGATTTCCCCGTCCGAGAAGTCCCGCGGCGTGATCCCCTGTTCGGCGCGTTCCGCCTCGATCAGAGGCATCACGTCGGGGTTGGGCACGCCGCCGCGCTTGCCGGCCTCGTAGACATAATATCCCTTGCCCGTCTTCTGCCCGAAATGCCCCGCCTCGCACAGCTTGTCGGCATAGGTGCTGTCGCGGGCGCGCGGGTCCAGCCCCTCGGCCCGCTTGCGCTTGCGCACCGCCCAGCCGATATCCAGCCCCGCCAGGTCGGCCACCGCGAACGGCCCCATGGCAAACCCGAAATCGGTCAGCGCCTTGTCGATCTGATAGGGGCTGGCGCCGTCGAGGATCATGTGATCGGCGCAGGTCCGGTAGGTGCTGAGAATCCGGTTGCCGATGAACCCGTCGCAGACACCTGCGCGGACGCAGACCTTTTTCAGCCGGTGGCCCAGCGCGAATCCGGTCGCCACCACCTCGGGCGCGGTCTTGTCGGCCACCACCACTTCCAGCAGCTTCATCACATGGGCCGGCGAAAAGAAATGCAGCCCGATCACGTCCTCGGGCCGCGTGGTGGCGGCCGCGATTTCGTTGATGTCGAGATACGAGGTGTTCGAGGCGAGCACCGCGCCGGGCTTGCACACCGCGTCAAGCTGGCCAAAGACCTGTTTCTTGACCTCCATATCCTCGAACACCGCCTCGATCACCAGATCGACGGTGCTCAGCGCGCCGTATCCGGTCGCCAGCGTCAGTTCGCTGTCCAGAATCTCGTCATGCCGCGCCTGGCTGATCTTGCCGCGCTTGAGCGCGCCAGCCAGGTTGCCCGCGATCCGTTCCTTGGCGGCATGGGCCGCCTCGGGCGACATCTCCAGCATCACCACCGGCAGGCCCGACAACAGCGCCGCCGTGGCGATACCCGCACCCATCGTGCCGCCGCCGATCACCCCGATCTGGTGCAGCATCCGCGGCTCGACACCCTTGAGTTCCGGCAGCTTGCCAACGGCGCGTTCGGCGAAAAACGCATGGATCAGCCCCTTGCGCTGATCCGTCGCCATCAGCTCCATGAACAGCTCCCGCTCGCGCTGCATCCCGGCCTCGAAACTGTCGGCCTCGCACGCCGCCTGCACCGCGCGCACCGCCGTGGCGGGCGACAGCTGCCCGCGCCCCTTCTGCAGCACCTGCGCATGAACCGCGTCGAAATCCACCGGCTTCGGGGCGGGCATGTCGCTGACCGGCCGACGCGCGGCACCCGACTCCAGCAATTCGCGGACATAGGCCAGCCCGACCTCGCGCGGCTCGCCCTCGGCCACCTTGTCTACCACGCCCAGCTTCAGCGCCTCGTCGGCGCGCACATGCCGGCCGCTGGTGATCATGTCGAGCGCCGCCTCGACACCGGCCACGCGCGGCAGGCGCTGGGTGCCGCCCGCGCCGGGCAGAATACCCAGATGCACTTCGGGCAGGCCGACCCGGGCCGAGGGCACCGCGACCCGGTAGTGGGTGGCCAGCGCCACCTCCAGCCCGCCGCCCAGCGCGGTGCCGTGAATGGCGGACACCACCAGCAGCGGCGAGGCTTCGATCCGCGCGCACAGCTCCGGCAGCCACGGATCCTGCGGCGGCTTGCCGAACTCGCGGATGTCGGCCCCGGCGAAATAGGTCCGGCCCTTGCCATAGATCAGCACCGCCTTGGCGCCCTCGGCCTCGGCCCGTTCGATCCCGGCCTGCAATCCCCGGCGCACATCCACGCCCAGCGCGTTCACCGGCGGATTGTTGGCGGCCAATACTGCGATATCCCCGTCACGTTCGTATTCCACGGCCTCAGACATTCGGCCCATCCTCCCTTGCCTGACCCGCACCTGCGAGTCGCCCGTACTTGCTGCGCCGACCTTAGACGCCCCGCGCCCGATCGGATGCGGAACCTTGCGTCACCCGCGCGGCATCCTTCAACCCATGTTCCGCATTGCGAAACGACGTTTTGCCAATGAAACTGCCGTGCATCACGCCCCGGATCAAGCCGATTCCGGCCAGCCGACGCAGCGTTGCCAGCCCGCCCCGCGATCATACTGCGAGACCGCCGCGCATTTCCACTGGCGCGGTCCGCACACAGGCGGCATAGACTCCATGGCACCCAGGACGAGACCGGCCATGCATCTTGCAATCCTGATGACCAACACCGACGAAAGCGCCTTTGCCCAGGCGCACCCGAAGGACGGCGAGACCTTCGGGCGGCTGATCCACATCGCCCGCCCGCACTGGACGGTCGAGGTGTACTCGGTCAAGGACGGTGTGTTTCCCGCCGACATCACCCGGTTTGACGGGGCGCTCATCACCGGCAGCCCGGCCTCGGTCCGCAGCGGCGCCGATTGGGTCGCCCGCCTGTTCGACCTGATCCGGGACATGGCCGAACGGCGCCAGCCGGTGTTCGGCGCCTGTTTCGGGCATCAGGCCATCGCCGCGGCGCTCGGCGGCGACGTGGACTGGAACCCGGACGGATGGGTTTTCGGCGTCACCCGCAACCAGGTTCTGGAACGGCCCGGCTGGGCGCGGGATCTGCCCGACGTGATCCGGCTTTACGGCTGTCACAGCGAACAGGTGACGCGCCTGCCCGACGGGGCCGTGAACCTCACCCGCTCCGACGCCTGCGAAACCTCGGGATTCGCGATCGGCACTCACGTCTATACCACCCAGCAACACCCCGAGATGGACAAGGCGTTCGTGGTCGCCCTCGCGGACGAGATGCGCCCCCAGATCGGCGACGCGCTGCGCCGGGCGGCGCTCGACTCGCTGCGCGAACCGGCCGATCAGGCGGCCTATGCCGAAAGCCTCGCGCGGTTCTTCGAACAGGCCCGAAAACTCAAGCGGTTGCCATAAGACGCACCCGTTGATTTCGGAAAATCTGTGCTAGGCTCGGACCGAGGCAGGCTCATCGGACCGATCGCGGCAGTCCAGAACCACAACAGGGAGCAACAGAGATGTGCGATATTTGTGTGATGAATGCCGTAAAGGACCGGATGCTGTCGCGGCGGTCCTTCTTCAAGGCCGGGGCAGCGATGGCCGCCGGCACCGCGCTGGGCGCCGCCGCGGCGCCGCCGGCGCTGGCGCAGGGCCACGGCGAAGTGGTGGACATGACGCATGTGTACGACGCCGATTTCCCGACCTATTTCGGTGAGCCCGGGATCGAGGCGACCCAGGCCTTCAACTTTCAGGACAACGGGTTCAACCTGTTCACCCTCGCCCTGAACGAACATACCGGAACCCATATCGACGCGCCGCTGCACTTTTCCGCCGACGGCCAGTCGATCGACGAGATCCCGGTCTCGAATCTGGTCTGCCCGCTCTGCGTGGTGGATATCGCGGCCCGCGCCGCCGATGACCCGGACGCCCAGGTGACGCCTGACGACCTCAAGGCCTGGATCGACGCCAATGGCCCGATTCCCGACGGCGCCTGCGTGGCCATGCATTCGGGATGGGCCGGCAAGGCGGCCACCGACGGATTCCGCAACGCCGATGGCGAAGGCAAGATGCACTTCCCCGGCTTCCACCTCGAAGCCGCGCAGATGCTGATGGACGAGACCGGCGCCGTGGCCCTGGCCGTGGACACGCTGTCGCTCGATCACGGACCGTCCGGGGATTTCGCGGTGCATTACGCCTGGCTGCCGACCAACCGCTACGGCATCGAAAACCTCGCCAATCTCGACAAGGTGCCCGCCGCCGGCGCGACGCTGGTCGTGGGCGCCCCCGCGCATCGCGGCGGCTCGGGCGGCCCGGCGCGCATCCTGGCCCTGGTCTGAGCCATGGCGACCGTCCGGCTTTTGTCCGACGAGGAGGCCAGCGCCGAGGCGCTGGCCGTCTTCGACGACATCCGCGCCACCCGCGGCACCGACTACGTCAACAACTTCTGGCGCGCGCTGGCCCACGATCCCGCCCTTTTGCGCGCGACCTGGGACCGGCTGAAATCGGTGATGGCCGCAGGGGCGCTGGACCCGCTGGTCAAGGAGATGATCTATATCGCGGTGTCCACCGCCAACGGATGCGAATACTGCGTGCATTCGCATTCCGCCGCCGCCCGCGCCAAGGGCATGACCGATGCGATGCATGGCGAATTGCTGGCCGTCATCGGCATGGCCAGCCAGACCAACGCGCTGGTCACGGCCCTGCAGGTGCCGGTGGATGCCGCCTTCGACGCGGACCGGGACTGAGCGGGCGAACCGGCATTTCCGCCGCAGATTTGCACCGGGCGCACGGCGGCTATGCCGCCGGCGCTCTGGTCAGTCCGCCGGGCGCGGAATATCTCGGCGTCAAACCCGATTTGACCCGAGAGATCCGACATGACGCACTCCACCACAGGCCGTTCGACACTCCTCACCCTCTGCGCCGCGCTGGCCGACATCTTCACCGGCATCTTCGACGCCCTGGCCCGCATCGGCGAGGCCAATTCCAAGGTGCGCCAGATCCGGGCGCTGTCCGCCATGAGCGACGCCGAACTCAAGGCCCGCGGCATCGACCGCGAAGACATCATCCGCCTGGTGATGGCCGACGTCATCTGACGGCGGGCGCCTCCGCTGGCGTCAGTCCGCGGCGACGGCCTCCGCCGCCCTGGCATAGGCCGCCGCGCACAGCTCGAAATCCGCCTCGGTCAGGGCCAGCGAAGGATAGGTCTTGCCGGCGGCCTTGAACATGCCGTTCTGCATCAGCACCGCGTTGAATTTCGCGGCCCTTTGGGTGTCCGAGCCGAACACGTCGCGATAATCGCGGACCTCGCCCGTGGTGAAGACGATCTCGAACAGGGTCGGATCGCCGACGATCCGGTGGGCGATGCCCTGCCCGTCCAGCGCCGCCTTGGCCATCGCCATCAGCCGCCGGCCATTGTCGCGCAGCGCCTCGTACTGCCCCGCGCGCCGCAGAACCTCCATGGTCTTCAGCCCCGCCACCGCCGCCACCGGGTTGCCCGACAGCGTTCCCAGCTGCATCAGCCATTTCCCGGCCCCCACCGCGGCCTTGTCGAAATGCGCCATGATCTCGGCCCGCCCGGCAATGGCGGCCAGCGGGAACCCGCCGCCGATGATCTTGCCCAAAGTGGCGATATCCGGCACCACGCCGTAAAGCTCCTGCGCCCCGCCATAGGCAAACCGGAACCCGGTGACGACCTCATCGAAGATCAGCACGATGCCATACTTGTCGGCCTCGTCCCGCAGCAGTTGCAGGAACCCCGGCTCGGGCGGGATGATCCGCTGCAGCGGTTCGACGATGATCGCCGCCACGTCCTTGCCGTGCTCGGCCAGCAGCGACCGGATATAGTCCGGGTCGTTGAACGGCGCGATCAGCATCTCGGCCCGCACGCTTTCCGGGATACCGGCGCTGTCCGGCACCGCCTGCGGAAAATTTACCATCCTGGACGGCGCCAGGCTCATCTGCGCCTCGGCGCACATGCCGTGATAGCCGCCCTCGAACTTCACGATCCGGTCGCGCCCGGTAAAGGCGCGCGCCAGCCGGATCGCGTACATGTCCGCCTCGCCCCCGGACGAGACATAGCGCACCTGTTCGGCGCAGGCGACGGCGGAACAGATCTCCTCGGCCAGTTCCACGGCGCGGGCGTTGTTGGCGAAAAAGGTCATCCCCCTGGGCAGCTGCTCCAGCACCGCCTCCATCACTTCCGGGTGCCCGTGCCCCAGCAGCATCGGCCCCGAGCCGATCAGCAGATCGACGTATTCCTTGCCGTCCTCGTCCCAGACCCGGCTGCCCCGGCCCTCGCGGATGAACATCGACGGATCGAAATTGCCGAAGCCGCCGCCGGGCAGCACCGCCCTGGCGCGTTCGATCCAATCGGCCTGGCTAAGTGTCGTGAGCATGGTGGCCTCCTAGTCCAAGATCAAATCCGGCGCGCCCAGACCGTCGCGGTCCGGCGCCACGCCCAAACCGGCCCCGTCGGGCGGCGCGATGCGGCCAGCCTTGCGCACCGGACCCTCCGGCGCAAGCCGGGGCGCGACATATCCTGACAGATCGCAGACATTCATCAGCCGCGCCGGATCGGTCGCCGCGCCCAGATGCAGCAATGCCGCCGTGGTGATGTCCGATCCCCAGGTGTCCTCGACACACATCCTGGCCCCCAGATGCAGGCACAGATCGCGGGCGCGCCGCGCGGCGGACAGGCCGCCGAATTTCGACAGCTTGACCGCCACCGCATCCATGCAGCCCTGCGCGTGCCCGGCCAGCAGGCTGGCCGTGTCATGGGCGCTCTCGTCCAGCTTCATGGGCAAGCCCGTGGCCGCCCGCACCCGCGCGCAATCCTCGATGCTGGCGCAGGGCTGCTCCAGCATCACGTCCAGATCTGCCACCGCCCGGCCCACCCGCGTCGCGTCCAGCGAGGTCGCGCCGCAATTCCAGTCGCCATAGACCAGCGGCCCGTCGCCCACCGCCTCGCGCACCATGGTCAGGCGGGCCACGTCGGCCTGCCAGTCACCATCCGCGCCCAGCTTGACCTGGAATTGCGTGATGCCCTGGTTCTGCGCCTCGACCGCGATGCGCGCCATCTCGTCGGGCGCGACGCAGGTGATCGAATGATAGAGCGGCATGGTCTCGGCCCGCCGCCCGCCCAGCAGCGCATGCAGCGGCAGGCCCGCCACCTTCCCGGTCAGATCCCACAGCGCGATGTCGATGGCGGATTTCGCATAGACATGCCCCTGCAGATGCCGGTCGAGCCGCGCCATCAGCGCCTCGGGGCCGACCGGGTCGGCACCCAGCAGCACCGGCGCCATCTCCTGCACCGCCGGGGCGACGCCGCGCGCATAGGCCGGCAGGTAATGCGGGATCGGGCAGACCTCGCCCCAGCCGGTGCGCCCGTCATCGGTGTCCAGCGCCAGCACCACCGTTTCCACCGTGTCGCAGGTCTTGCCGTCGGCCATGTAATAGGCCTGGTGGCTGGTCAGCGGCAGGTGCCACAGCGAAATGCGCACGATCCGGGTCATTGATACACCGCCACCGGGTCGCCCAGCGCCGCCTCGTCCGGGGCCACGCCCAGCCCCGGCGTTTCGGGCAGGTGCAGGTGGCCGTCTACGTTCCGGGGGCCGCGGCCTCCGGCGATATCCAGCGTCAGCATGTCCTGACAGGCCCAGACGCCCAGCCGGTTGTGATCGGGGATGGTGGCGGCCAGGTGCAGCGCCTCGGCATCGGCCAGCACCGAGCCGCCGGTCGCCATCACGTACATGTCGATGCCATGCGCCAGCGCGATGTCGCGCATCCGCGCGGCCTTGGTCAACCCGCCGACGCGGTTCAGCTTGATGCCGAACACCTCGGCCAGACCTTCCCGCGCGATGCGGGCGGCATCCTGCAACGTGACCAGGCTTTCATCGATGCTGACCGGGGCGGCGTGCAGCGCCCGGATCGCCGCGATGTCGCCCAGCGTCTCGCCCGGCTGCTCGAACATCACCCCAAGATCCTCGGTCGCCTTCATCACCCGCAGCGCCTGCTGCCGGGTCCAGGCGCGGTTCACGTCATAGAGGATGCGCTCGCCTTTTGGCCGGTGCGCCTCGACATCGCGGATGCGCTCGATGTCGCGCTCGGCGTCGCCGCCCACCTTGACCGAATGCACGTGATAGCCGCGCGCGCGATAGCGGTCCATGACCTCGCGGGTCTCCGTCACCGTCTTGGCCCCGACCGACGAGGCGATGGGCGCGGGCGTGCGCGAGCCGCCGCCCATCAGGTCGGCGATCGGCAGCCCCGCCGCCTGCCCGGCGATGTCCCAGCAGGCCATGTCAATGGGCGATTTGGCATAGAGATGGCCGGGCAAGGCCAGATCCATCGCCCGCTCGACCTCCAGCACCTTGCGCGGATCGAGCCCCAGCACGAAGCGCGCCATGGTTTCGATCCCGGCGCGGATGCCCGGCCCGTGCGCCGGCACATAGGTATGGCCCCAGGGCGTGCCCTCGCCCCATCCGGTCAGCCCCTCGTCGGTCTCCAGCTTGACGAAGGTGGCGTCCAGCACCTCGAATTTCAGCCGTCCGCCGGACAGCCAATAGGGATGCTCCAGCGGCAGATCGACGTGATGGACCGAGATCCGGGTGATCTTCATGGCGTGAACTCCGCGACGGGCGCGCCAAGGCTCTCGAAGTCGGGCGTGACGCCCAGGCCCGGTGTGTCGGAGGCATGGAGCCTGCCCTCCCGCGCCTGCGGCCCGCCGATGCCGGTGGACCGGGTGTTGTAGTTCATCAGGTCGGTGGTGTTGTGCAGGTATTCGGGCGGGGTCGTGGCGGCGAAATGCGCCAGCGCGGCGCTGGCGATCTCGCCGCCCCAGGTGTCCTCGGCCACCACCGGAATGCGGTTCTCGACCAGATAGTCGCGCACCCGCCGCGCCTTGCTGAGCCCGCCGAGATTGGAGATCTTCAGGCACACCAGCTCGGCCGCGCGATCCGCCACGATCCGCTGCGCCATGTGCATGCCGGTGACACATTCATCCAGCTTCATCGGCAGGTCGATGCGGGCGCGGACCTGCAGGCATTCCTCGTAGCTCCGGCAGGGCTGCTCGAAGATGTAGTCCAGATCCCGCGTCGCCCGCGCCACCCGCAGCGCGTCATCCACCCGCCAGCCCTGATTGGCGTCGGCCATCGCCTTTTCGCCGGGTTCCAGCAGCGGCACGGTGGCGCGGATGCGCTCGATATCCGCCGCCCAGTCGCCGCCCACCTTGATCTGGAACTGCCGGTAGCCCTGCGCCCGGTACCGCTCCAGCTCGGCCACCGTTTCCGCCGTGCCCTTCTGCGGCGCCACCCGGTACATCGGCGCGCCCTCGGTCAGCTTTCCGCCCCAGACCGCGTGCAGCGGCGCATCCAGCGATTGCGCCAGCAAGTCCCAGCAGGCGGCGTCGAACGGCGCCTTGGCGTAGCCATGCCCCTGCACCAGATGGTCCATCAGCCGCTCGATGCCCGCGACGTTGCGCGGATCCCGCCCCAGCAGATGCGGCGCCACCAGCCGCGCCAGCGCCGGCACCCCCTCGGAATGGGCGATCATGTAGTTCTCGCCGCAGGGCGTGAACTCGCCGCAGCCCCGCAGTCCCGCATCCGTGTCGATCACCACCACCGAGGCGGTGGCGGTTTCGATCGCGTTGCCCGCGCCCCAGGCATAGGCCCCGCCGACATAGGGCAGCCCGGTCTGATAGACGCGGATGCGGGTGATCTTCATGCAGCATCCATCCTGGGCAGATCGGCCATGCCTTCACCGCGCCACAGCACGAAGGTCAGGATCGGCCGGTCGGCCGTGATCATCGCATGGCTCTGCCAGCTGGCATGGGCGCGGGTCTGGCCGGGACCGACGAAGGCCGCGTCGCCATCCACCTTGAACAGCGCGCCGCCCGCGAGCGTCAGATACAGTTCCTCGGCCTGATGGCTGTGCCAGTCATAGGTCAGCCCCGCGCCCCAGTACCCGACATAGCCGCGCAGCCGGCCGGACCGGAAATGCCCGGTCGGGCCGAACAGCTCGTAATAACCGTAGCGGTTGCGGAAATCGGCCCCGACCTCCGCTTCGGTATAGGTGCGTTTCCAGCTGGCCAGATGCGCCGTCGCCCGGACCGCGTCGATCAGGGCCTGGGTTGCGGCGGTGCCGGGCAGGTCGAAGCCGGCCACCAGATCGGTGGCGGGGATCGGCCGCGGCTGCAGGCCCGAGGGCGTCAGGTCGTCGGGCCAGGGGGCAAAGCCCGACAGGTCGGGATGCGCCAGATGCAGCTGCCGCGCAGCGTCGAGAACGTCGTCAAGGGTCACGGGATCACCACGATGTTGCCGGTATGGGTCTTGTCGATGAAGGCCTGCTGCGCCGCGCGCAGCTCGCGCAGCGGATAGGTCGCGGCCAGAACGGGCGTCAGTCTTCCCTGCTCGATGTAGCGCACGACGTTTTCGAACACTTCGGGCGGCACCACCGTCGAGCCGGTGAAGGTCAGGTCGCGCAGATAGAACGTCCGCAGGTCGAATTCGACGATCGGCCCGGCGATGGCGCCGGAACAGGTATAGCGCCCGCCGCGGTCCAGGATGTCGATCAGTTTCGGCCAGTAGCCGCCGCCGACCACATCGGCGACCACGGTGATCCGCTCGCCGCCCAGCGCCGCGCGCAGATCGTCGGGCGCGCGCGGCAGGATGCGGTCGGGGCCGAGCCTTGCCACCTCCGGGTGCTTGGCCTCGGACGCCATGGCGATGACCCGCGCGCCGCGCAGCCTGGCCAGCTGCACCAGCGCGCCGCCCACGCCGCCGGAGGCGCCGGGCACCAGAACCGTGTCTCCCGGTCCGACACCGGCCCGCATCAGCATCCCCTCGGCGGTGGTGTAGGAGCAGGAGAAGGTCGCCAGTTCCGCATCCGACAGCGCCGACGCGACCGGCAGCACGTTGCGCGCGTCCACCTTGGTGTATTCGGCGAAACCGCCATCGCATTCCGAGCCGAAATACCCCGTCTTGTCCTTGTTGTCCGGATCGTCCCAGTCGCGCAGCCAGCCGTTGACCATCACCCGCCGGCCGATCAGCGCCCCATCCACGGCCTCGCCCGCCGCCACCACGGTGCCGACCGCGTCGGCCCCCTGGATGCGCGGAAAGCTCAGCGGCCGGCCGCCCCAGGTCGGATCGCTTTCGGCCACGGTGTCATAGGCGCCGCCGGTCGTCGCCTGGTTCACCGTCTTGGAATACCAGCCCGAGCGGGTGTTCACGTCGGTGTTGTTGAGCCCGCAAGCGCCGACGCGGATCAGCACGTCCCCCGGGCCGGGCCGCGGCGTCGGCCAGTCTTCGTGCCATGCGTATCTGTCGAGGCCGCCATGGCCGGTCAGCACCATGGCCTGCATGGTCTCGGGTATGGTCATCTCTGCGCTCCCGTCGCGGGCAGAGGGGGGCGCTGCCCCCCGCCTGCGGCTCCCCCCGGAGTATTTCCGGCAAGATGAAATGGCTGGGTCATTCGGCGGGCTCTCGGATCGCGTCGGTGCGCGGCCGGATGCTGTCCGGATCATGGGCGGGTTCGCCGAGGATGCGGCCGGCGCGGGGGCGCCCGGCGATGATGACCTCGACCCGCGTACCCGGCACGTTGGCCTCGGGCCGGATGTAGGCGAAGGCGAGGATCTTGCCGACGGTGTGGCCATAGGCGACCGAGGCGGTGGAGCCGATCACCTTGCCGTCCCGCAGCACCGCCTCGCCGCCATGGCCGTCATTCACGCCGTCCGGTTCGATCTCCAGATAGGCGCAGATCCACGGCAGGTCGGTGTTCAGGGTCTTGTCCCTGCCCAGACAGTCCTTGTCGGTGCGGGCAAAGCGCAGCACGTCGGCCTCGGCCAGGGTGACTTCGTTGGTGAGTTCCCCCGCGCCCTTGAACGCCTTTTCCATCCGCAGCGCGTTCATCGCGAAGGAGCCATAGGCGGCGATGCCATGCGGCTCTCCGGCCGCCCAGAGCGCGTCATGGACCGCCAGCGCGCTGGCGCGGGGCATGTGCAGTTCCCACCCCAATTCACCGGCATAGGACATGCGGAAGGCCCAGAGCCGGTGCCCGGCGACCTCGATCTGCTGCGCGGTCAGCCATCTGAACCCGGCATTGCTCAGGTCGGCATCGGTGCAGGCGGCCAGAACGTCGCGGGCGCGGGGGCCATTCAGGCTGAGCGCGGCCCAGTCGTCCGACCGAAGGATGATATCGACGTCTTCGCCGCCGCGGTGCTGGGTCAGGTGATCCAGCAGGCGCTGTTCGAAGAAGGCCGCGCAGACCAGGTAGTAGCGGCCCTCGCCCAGCTTCACGACCGTGGTTTCCAGCTCGATCCGCCCGCGGCGGTTCAGCATGTGGGTCAGCGCGATGCCGCCCACCCTTTGCGGCAAACGGTTGGCGACCAGCCGGTCCAGCAGCGACTCGGCATCCGGGCCGGCCACCTCGACCTTGGTGAAGGCCGAAATGTCCATGATCCCGACCCGTTCGCGAACGGCCCTGCATTCGGCGGCGACCATGTCGTGCACCACGTTGCGCCGGAAGGAATAGTGATCGCGCTGTTCGACGCCATCCCGGGCGAACCACCGCGGGCGTTCATGGCCATAGACCTCTTCGAACACGGCCCCCTTGGCTTTCAGCCGGTCGTACAGCGGCGACGGTTTGATCGGCCGGCCGGCAAGGCGGTTGAAATGCGGAAACGGGATTTCGTGGCGCAGCTTGTAGTCCTCATGCGCCTTGATGACCTGCCACTCCTTGGTGGCATAAGGCCCGAACCGGCGCGGATCGTAGTCGCGCATCGAGATGTCCGCCGCCCCGTGCACCATCCAGCGCGCCAGTTCGCGCGTCAGGCCCGGCCCCCAGCCGATGCCGATCTGCGTGCCGCAGCAGCACCAGTAGTTGCGCACCCCCGGCGCCGGGCCGATCAGCGGATTGCCGTCCGGCGGGTGCGAGATCGCCCCGTGCACCTCGCGCTGGATGCCCAGATCGGCAAAGACCGGCATCCGGTTCAGGCTCTCTTCGAGCCACGGCATGACCCGGTCGTAATCGGCGTCGAACAGCCAGTTTTCATAGTCCCACGGGCAATGGTCATGCCAGACCGAGTTCGAATTCTCTTTCTCGTAGATCCCGATCAGCCCGCGTTTCTGCTCCATGCGGATATAGCCCGAGACCTTGCGGTCATCGCGGATCACCGGGAGCTCGCGGTCGAGATCCTGAAACTCGGGCACCGGCTCGGTCACGAAATAGTGGTGGGTCATCGAGGTCATCGGCAGTTGCAGGCCCGACCATTCCCCCATCTGCCGGGCATAGGTGCCCCCCGCATTCACGACGTGTTCGCAGCGGATCGTGCCCCGTTCGGTCTCGACCACCCATTCGCCGTTGTCAGCCTGCGTGATGTTGGTGGCCCGGCACCGGCGGATGATCCGCGCGCCCAGCTGACGGGCGCCGGCCGCCAGGGCCATGGTCACGTTGGTGGGGTCCACATGCCCGTCATCCGGCGTGTGCAGCGCGCCCAGTACCCCGTCGAGGTTGTAGAACGGATGCAGCGCGGCCACCCGGTCCGGCCCCACCAGCTCGATGTTGAAGCCCAGGCTGCGGCCCACCGACAGGGTGTGGCGCAGCCAGTCCATCTCGTCCTCGGTATAGGCCAGCCGGAACGAGCCGCAGCCATGCCACGTCACCGCCTGCCCGGTCTCGGCCTCGAGCGCACCGGAATAGAGCCCGATGTTGTAGTCCACGCATTTGCCCAGGCCGAAGGAACTGGTCGAATGGGTGATCTGCCCCGCCGCATGCCAGGTGCTGCCGCTGGTCAGCTCGGCCTTTTCCAGCAGGACCACATCGGTCCAGCCCTCATGCGCCAGGTGATAGGCGAGACCGACGCCCATGACACCCCCGCCCACGATCACCACGCGGGCCTGTGACGGCAGATTGCCCTGGGACATGATTTTTCCTTTCCCCGAGTCGCGTTTCTGCTCGACAGGCTAATTCCACATTTGTACCATCGTCAATCATGAATGACACAAATGTATCATCCACCGTCCTGGACCGGCTGACCGAGGAATGGGACGCCCTGACGCCCGAGGCGCAGAAGGCGGCGCGCTACGTGCTGGAGAACCCGGCCGAGGTCGGGGTGTCCACCGTGCGCGAGATCGCCGAGGCCGCCAATGTCAAACCCAACACCTTCGTGCGCATGGCCCGGCAGGTGGGCTTTGACGGCTACGAGGATTTCCGCGCCCCCTTCCGCGACGCGATCCGCCGCGGCGCGGTTTCGTTCCCCGACCGCGCCCGCTGGCTGCAGGACATCGGCAAATCCGGCGAGATGGGCGGCCTCTACGCCGATATGGTCGGCGCCGCGATCCGCAACATCGAAGAGACCTTCGCCGGCATCAGCGCCGAACGCCTGCATGCGGCCGCCCAAGCGATCTGGACCTCGCGGCAGGTCTTCACGCTGGGCGTCGGCGTCAACAACTCGAACGCGCGCAACTTCACCTATCTGGCCTCGACGGGGATGAAGCAGTTCCATGCCATCCCCCGCCCCGGCTCCACCCCGATCGACGATCTGGCCTGGGCCGACGGTCAGGACGTGCTGATCGCGATGACCTGCAAGCCCTACCGGACCGAGGTGATCGAGGCGGTCAAGCTCGCCCGCGAACAGGGGCTGACGGTCATCGGCATCTCGGACAGCCCGGCCAGCCCGGTGATCCTGAACGCCCATCACGGCTTTGTCGTCGCCGTCGACACGCCGCAGTTCTTCCCCTCGTCCGTCTCGACCATCGCGCTGCTGGAAACCTTGCTGTCCTTCGTGATCGCGGTCTCCAGCGACGAGATCGTGGAACGGGTCGAGCGGTTTCACCAACGCAGACACCAGCTTGGCCTCTATGCGGAGGAACCCGAATGAACGCACCGCTGACCCACGCGCTGGACGCGCGCTATTACACCGACCCGGCGATCTTCGAGACCGAGATGAGGGGGCTTCTGTCCCGCACCTGGCAATTCGCGGGCCATGTGGCGCAGGTGCGCGAGACCGGCGACTACTTCGCCTTCGAGATCGCGGGCGAAAACCTGTTCTGCATCCGCGGGCGCGATGGCGAAATCCGCACCTTCTACAACGTCTGCCAGCACCGCGCGCATGAGATGGTCACAGGCGCCGGCAACACCCGCGTCGTCGTCTGCCCCTATCACGCCTGGACCTACGAGCTTTCCGGCGAACTCCGCGCCGGACCCAACATCAAATCGGTTCCCGGCTTCGACCGCAGCGCGATTTGCCTGACCCCGGTGCGGACCGAAGTGTTCAACGGCTTCATCTTCGTCAATCTCGACGACGACGCCGCCCCGATGGACGACTGGTATCCCGGCGTGCGCGAGGAAATCCGGACCTACGTTCCGCAGATCGACGCGCTGGAACCGCTGGAATGGGTCGAGGTGCCGGAAGACTGCAACTGGAAGGTCAGCATCGAGAACTACTCGGAATGCTACCACTGCCCCACCAACCACCCAACCTTTGCCGAGGGCGTGGTCAAGCCCGAAACCTACGACATCCAGCCCGACGCCGGCGGCGGCTACGTCCTGCGCCACACGACCGAATGCCAGAGCCTCGACAAGATGACCTATGCCATCGACCTGTCGGTGCCCCATGCGGGCGAATACCGGTCGTGGTTCCTGTGGCCGATGTTTTCGTTCCAATGCTATCCGGGCAACGTGCTCAACACCTATCACTGGCGCGCACGCGACGTGGACCACTGCACCGTCTGGCGCGGCTGGTACACCGAAGGCGGCTCGGAAAGCGCGGTGATCCGGCAACTGGCGGTGCAGGACCGCGAAACCACGGTCGAAGAGGACATCCGGCTGGTGGAATCGGTCCATCGCGGCATGAAGTCCCGCGGCTACCGGCCCGGCCCGCTGGTTCTCGATCCTCGCTGCGGCGTGATGTCGGAACACTCCATCGCCAAGCTGCAGCAATGGATGCGGGAGGCGGTGGATGGCTGACCTGACCGGCCAATGCATGTGCGGCGCGGTGCGCTGGTCCTCGACCGGCAAAGTGACGCGCCGCCTGGCCTGTCATTGCACCGACTGCCAAAGGGCCACGTCTTCGCCCTTCACCGCCTTTGTCGGCCTGCCGCCGGAAACGGTCCGGTGGTCGGGCGAGATCAACCACTACGAAAGCTCGCCCGGCAGCCATCGCGGATTCTGCCCCACATGCGGAACGCGCCTCTATTTCCGGTCCGACAAATGGCCGGGAGAGATCCACATTCACGCGGCGACGTTGACCGACGCCTCCGGCTACACCCCCGACGCCCATGTCGTCATGGCCAACGCCGCTGCCTGGCTGCATCTGGCCGATGACATCCCCAAACACCAGGGTTTTCAGGCCGAGCCCGCCGATCAGGAGCAGAACCCATGCTGATGCCCGGCGAATGGCGCCCCGAACACAAGCTGTTTCCCTATCAGGTGGGCTTCACTTCGCCACCCTTCGACTTTGACGCCGCGCCCTCGGACTTCCTGCGCATGTGCCCCGACACCGTCGGCGTGCATGGCTGGATGCTGCACGTGCCCGACTACGTGCACGGGCTGGATCAGCGGAAACGGAATTTCGGGATGCTGGAAGACTTCGTGCACTGCATGTCCCGCAACGGCGCCGATGTCTGCGGCCAGGTCGGCTCGAACTGGGTCCATGCCAGCGGGCTGGGAGTCGAGGGCGTCCGGCGGCATTGCGAGGATCTCTCGGACAAATACGGCATCCGGTTTCACATGGCCGGTTACGCGATGGTCGAAGCCCTGCGCGCGATGAATGTCGAGAAGGTCGCACTCAACGCCGCCTATCACTGGCCGGAATGGTGGCAGGGCACGGTCGGCTTTCTGCGCGAGGCCGGGTTCGACGTGGTCTGGGCCGGCAACTTCCACGATCAGGGCTGGTTCGACAGCCAGGAGGCTGTGAACGATTGCCGCTGGGTCTTCGACGGCGATCTGGCCCTCAGGAGTTTCGAGTATGTCGCCGACAAGGCCCCGCAGGCCGAAGCGATCCTGATCAACGGCATGTGCAATTTCCGCACCGGCCCGAACGGGTTGCCGCAACGGCCGTTGCATCTGGCCACCGATCTGGAAGCGCGCCTGGGCAAGCCGGTCATCGGACACGACATCGCGCTCTACTGGCGCATCTTCAAGTCGCTCGGGCTGGCGCCGGTGACGCCGCAGGGGCGGCTGCTGGAGACGCTGAGGGGCTGAAAAACTCCGTACAAATCGGACAGTGGGCATTTGGGAGGGTGTACAAAATGCACAAGATCGTGGCGCTCTGGGCCATTCCGCGCTCGACCTCGACCGCCTTCGAATGGATGATGCGCCAGCGCGGCGACCTCGACTGCCTGCACGAACCCTTCGGCGAAGCCTGGTATCAGGGCGAAGAACCGCTATGGCACCGCTTCCGGCCCGGCGACAAGACGACACCGGGTCTGACCCTCGAGTCCGTGTGGGCCGACCTGCAGCAGCGCGCCCGTCGCGGACCGGTTTTCATCAAGGATTTTCCTCATTATATCAATCACATGTGGGATACCGAATTCCTGTCGCACTTCACCCATGCCTTCCTGATCCGCGACCCGGCCAAGACCATCACCTCGATGTACAGGCAATGGCCGGACTTCGCCGAAGGCGAGGTCGGCTTTCCCGAACAGCGGGCGTTGTTCGATCTGCTGACGGCGCTCAACGGCACCCCGCCGCCCGTGATCGACAGCGACGACCTGCTGGAAGAACCCGTTGTCATGACACGAAAATTCTGCGATTCCGTCGGCCTACCCTTCATCGAAGAGGCGCTGACTTGGGAGGCCGGCGGCGACCCCTCGGCCCACAGCTGGTGGGACGGCGGCTCGTTCCATGCCAACCTCGCCAACTCCACCGGACTGACCCCGCAACCGCGACGGCACATCGCGATCCAAGACGCCCCGGACCGCGTCAGACAGGTCTTCCGCCGGATGAAACCGCATTATGACCACCTGTACAAGCATCGGATAAGATGCTGATGTTAAATGTCTATTTTTGTTCCTACTGCAATCCGTCGATCCGGTGCAACGGGACGGCAGACTTGGCGTCGTGAGGGAGTCACCCGATGGCATCCGATGCTAAACAGCATGACGGTCAAAGATGACCTCTTGCCCGACGCGGAGTCTTCATACCAACTGGCAGGCGAGGCAACTTGGAGACCGATCATGGCAGACATGTTTGACGAAGACCTTTTCCTGAAAGGGCTGGAACAGCGCAAGGCGACTCAGGGCGCGGAGTATGTGGAAAAGAACCTGGCCGCCGCCGATGACTTCACCCGCCCGTTTCAGGAGGCCATGACTGCCTGGTGCTGGGGTTTTGGCTGGGGCGACGAGGTGATCGACGCCAAGACCCGCTCGATGATGAACCTGGCGATGATCGGTGCGCTGGGGAAGAT
>NZ_JBXWRY010000024.1:0-63611 GCF_059613135.1 Ruegeria sp. BHSB196 | reverse complement strand
TTCGGGCAATTCACCCCGGGGTATTTGGGACCAGAAAGAAGCAGGAGATCGGGCCGGGCTTCTTTCTGGTTCCAAATACCCCAGGGAGTTTGAGGGACAGCGTCCCTCAACAAACACTCGAAAGAGCGCGCCAAAGGCGCACGATTTGGCGAACCCTTCAGGTTTTGGTGACCTGCATTTTCCCCCCGCGCCCGTCATGCTATGCAGGTGCCCTCATCCCACCCGGATCGGCCATGCCCAGGATCGTACTCGAAAGCACACTGACCTGCCCACATTGCGGCCATGCACAGGCCGAGACCATGCCGAGCGATGCCTGCCAGTGGTTCTTCGACTGTCCCGGGTGCGGAACGCTGCTCAAACCCGAACCGGGCGATTGTTGCGTGTTCTGCTCCTACGGTTCGGTGCCCTGCCCGCCCGTACAAAACGGAAACCGCTGCTGCGGGTGACGGTACAAAACGGTCGAAACGGCACCGGCGGCCTGGCCATGCCGGAAACCCCGCGCCCCGCATAATTTGATCAAATATCGTGACAAGCCGCACGCCCTCGGCTACATCTCCTTTTCGAGAACACTGGAGACGCCCATGGACCTGAGCCGCCT
Source organism: Ruegeria sp. BHSB196 (assembly GCF_059613135.1). NCBI lineage: Bacteria > Pseudomonadati > Pseudomonadota > Alphaproteobacteria > Rhodobacterales > Roseobacteraceae > Ruegeria > Ruegeria sp. BHSB196. The sequence goes on along the minus strand of NZ_JBXWRY010000024.1, from coordinate 63,013 downwards.
GCACACCTTCCGCGTTGCCGCCTGCGACCTCAACGGTCAGATGCGCGGCAAGCGCGTGCCGCCCAGCTATGCGGACAAGCTCGCCACGGGGGCGGTCCGCATGCCCTATTCGGCGCTCAACGTCGATCTTTGGGGCGCGGATATCGCGGGCAGCCCGCTGCTGTTCGACTCCGGCGACGCCGACGGGACGCTGTTGCCGACCGACCGGGGACCGGTGCCCATGCCCTGGCTCGACACGCCGACCGCCCTGGTTCCGATGTGCCTCTACCATGATGACGGGCGGCCCTTTGCCGGCGATCCGCGCCATGCCCTGGCCGCCGTTCTGGATCGCTACGCCGCGCGGGACTGGTCCGTCGTTGCGGCGACCGAGCTGGAGTTCACCCTGCTGGATGCTTCGGGCGAAGCGCCGCGACCTCCGCGCAACCCGATCACCAAGCGCCGCCTGGTCACCGAGTCGGTTCTGTCGATGGCCGAAATGGACGCGTTCGACGTGTTCTTCACCGACCTCTACGACAGTTGCGCGGCCATGGACATCCCGGCCCAGACCGCCATTTCCGAAAGCGGCATCGGGCAGTTCGAGATCAATCTCAATCACCAGAGCGCGCTGCGCTGTGCCGACGATACATGGCTGTTCAAGGCCTTGGTGCGTGGGCTGGCGCGCAAGCACGGCTTTGCGGCGACCTTCATGGCCAAACCCTATCCGGAGGACGCGGGCAACGGGATGCACGTGCATTTCTCGGTGCTCGATGCCGAGGGCCGCAACGTCTTCGACAATGGCGGTCCCGAGGGAACGGACGTCCTGCGCGCCGCGGTCGCGGGGTGTCTCGCCGCCATGCCCGGCAGCACGCTGGTGTTTGCGCCGCACGGGAATTCCTATGACCGTCTCGTGCCCGGCGCCCATGCCCCCACCGGCGCCTGCTGGGCCTATGAGAACCGCACGGCCGCCATCCGAGTGCCCGGCGGCGCGCCCGTCGCGCGCCGGATCGAGCATCGCGTGGCCGGCGGCGACATCAATCCCTACCTGATGCTGGCTTCGGTGTTGGGGGCGGCGCTGCTCGGGATCGAGGACGGGATGGAGCCGCCACCGCCGATCACCGGCAACGCCTATGACATCGAGGGGCTGCCGCGCCTGGCCCCGGACTGGGCCTCGGCCATCGCGGGGTTCGAATCCGATCCCCTGATCGCGCGCATCCTGCCGGCCGAGCTGATCCGCAATCTGGTCATGACCAAGCGGCAGGAACTGGCGCGTTTTGCCGACCGGCCGGCCGAGACCCATTGGCTCAGCTATCTCGAAGCGGTTTGAGCCTCTTGTCCGGGGCAGAAGATTCCGCTAGATTCAATTTGATCAAATTTGGTGACTCATGAAGATCGGCATCCTGCAGACGGGCCACGCCCCCGACGCGTTAATCGAGCGTACGGGGGATTATGACGCGATGTTCCGGGCGCTGCTCGGCGGGCACGGGTTCGAGTTCGAGACCTATTCGGTCGTGGACGGAACCTTTCCCGAGGACAGTGCCGCCGCGGACGGCTGGGTGATAACCGGGTCGCGCCACGGCGCCTACGAGGATCATCCCTGGATCCCGCCGCTCGAGGCGCTGATCCGCGAAATCCGTGATCGCCGTCAGCCGCTGATCGGGGTCTGTTTCGGGCATCAGATCATCGCCCAGGCCCTGGGCGGCAAGGTGGAGAAGTTCAAGGGCGGCTGGGCCGTCGGCCGGACGGAATACGATCTTGAAGGCAAACCCGTCACGTTGAACGCCTGGCATCAGGATCAGGTCACGGAACTCCCCGAAGGCGCGGAGGTTCTGGGCCGCAACGACTTCTGCCGAAACGCCATGGTCGCATATGGCGACACGATCTGGACGGTGCAGGCGCATCCGGAATACTCCAACGACTTTCTGCGCGGACTGATGGAGACCCGCGGCAAGGGCGTGGTTCCGGACGATCTGCTGCAAAAGGCCGCCGATCGCCAGGACGGGCCGAATGACAATGCCGCAATTGGCCGCCACATGGCCGAGTTTCTGAAGAAAGAGAGGGCCTGATGGCCGACTGGACCGACAATCTCCCGCAGGCGGCCCGCGACTACCTCGAAGGGCGGCGACTGGACGAAGTCGAATGCATCATCGCCGATCTTCCCGGCATCGCGCGGGGCAAGGCGGTGCCCGCCTCGAAATTCGCGCGGCAGGCGTATTTTCACCTGCCCGACAGCATCTTCTTTCAGACCATCACCGGCGACTGGGGCGAAGCCGCGGGCGACGACGGGTTCATCGAGCGGGACATGATCCTGAAACCGGACTTCTCGACGGCCTCGGCCGCGCCATGGACCGGCGACTGGACCCTGCAGGTCATCCATGACGCCTATGACCGGGACGACGCGCCGATCCCGTTCAGCCCGCGCAACGTGCTCAAACGGGTGGTCCAGCTCTATCACGATCAGGGCTGGAAACCGGTCGTTGCGCCCGAGATGGAGTTCTACCTCGTCGCGCGCAACGCCGATCCGGCCAAGGCCATCGAACCTATGATGGGCCGTTCGGGCCGCCCGGCGGCCGCCCGTCAGGCCTATTCGATGACGGCCGTGGACGAATTCGGCCCCGTGATCGACGACATTTACGATTTCGCCGAGCATCAGGGCTTCGAAATCGACGGCATCACCCAGGAAGGCGGCGCCGGCCAGCTGGAAATCAACCTGCGCCACGGCAATCCGGTCAAGCTGGCCGACGAGGTGTTCTATTTCAAGCGCCTGATCCGCGAGGCGGCCCTGCGCCACGATTGCTTTGCCACCTTCATGGCCAAGCCGATCGAGGACGAACCGGGCTCGGCCATGCACATTCACCATTCGATCGTGGACATGGAAACCGGTCAGAACCTGTTTTCGGGTCCGCAGGGCGGTGAAACCGACGCCTTCTATCACTTCATCGCCGGGCTGCAGACCCACCTGCCGGCCGGTCTGGCGGTCATGGCCCCCTATGTGAACTCCTATCGCCGCTACGTGAAGGACCATGCCGCGCCGATCAACCTGGAATGGGGCCGCGACAACCGCACCACCGGCATCCGCATCCCGCTGTCCGGGCCGGACAGCCGCCGGATCGAAAACCGCATCGCGGGCATGGATTGCAACCCCTACCTCGGGATCGCGGTATCGCTGGCCTGCGGATACCTGGGGCTCATGGGGCAGGAGCGCCCCCGCCGCCAGTTCTATGGCGACGCCTACGTGGGCGACGGGGACATTCCCCAGGTCATGGGCGACGCGCTCGACATGTTCGACGAGGCCGAGGCGCTGCACGAGGTTCTGGGTCCGGAATTCGCGCGGGTCTACGGCATCGTGAAACGCGCGGAATACGAAGAGTTTCTGCAGGTGATTTCGCCCTGGGAGCGGGAGCACCTGCTGCTGAACGTATGAGCCGGGGCGCATTCGCCGGGCGACCGGGAGCGGATGCAATCAGACGACAGGGGGCAGCATGAACCTGCTCTATTCCAACGACCGCCGTGCGGAGTTTCCGCCCAGTTGGTACGCGGCGACGGCGCATCCCTTCGACCGCCAGCCGCCGCTGCGGGGCGAGACCAAGGCCGACGTGTGCGTGGTGGGCGGCGGCTATACCGGCCTGTCCGCCGCGCTGCACCTGGCCGAGGCCGGGCTGGATGTCGTGCTGGTCGAGGCGCATCGCGTGGGCTTTGGCGCCTCGGGCCGCAACGGCGGCCAGTTGGGCAGCGCGCAGCGGATGGATCAGGAGGATCTGGAGCGGCTGGTCGGCGACGACGACGCCGCCAGGCTGTGGGATCTGGCCGAGGACGCCAAGGCGCTGGTTAAGGGGCTCATCGCCCGGCACGGCATCGACTGCGATCTCAAACCGGGGATCGCCAATTTCGGCTTCAGCGATGCCGAATGCCGGGACTTGCACGCGCATGTGGAGCACGTGACTTCCCGCTATGGCTACGATCAGGTCGAACTGCTGGACCGCGAGGCCGGGCAGGCCCTGTGCCCCTCTCCGGCCTACAGGGGCGGTTTCCTGGACAAGGGGGCGGCGCATCTGCATCCGCTGAACTATGCGCTGGGTCTTGCGCGCGCGGCGCTGGTGGCCGGTGTGCGGATCCACGAGGAAACCGAGGTGCATCACATCGAGGAACGGCGGCCGGCGGTCGTGCGCACCGACAAGGGCCGGGTCGTGGCCGAGCATGTGATTCTGGCCTGCAACGGCTATCTGGGTTCGCTCAACCGCAAGGTCGCGGCGCGGGTGATGCCGATCAACAATTTTATCGCCGCGACCGAACCTCTGGGCGATGACGCCGCGCGGGTTCTGACCCGCGACATCGCCGTGGCCGACACGAAATTCGTCGTAAACTATTTCCGCCTCAGCGCCGACAAGCGCCTGCTGTTCGGCGGCGGCGAAAGCTATGGCTATCGCTTTCCCGCCGACATCGCGGCCAAGGTGCGCAAGCCGATGACCGAGATCTTCCCGCATCTGCGCGATATCCGCATCGACTATGCCTGGGGCGGCACGCTGGCCATCACCATGCGCCGGATGCCCTATCTGGCCCGGGTCGCGCCGAACGTGCTGACCGCGTCGGGGTATTCCGGCCACGGTGTCGGCACGGCCACCCATGCCGGACAGCTCATGGCGCTCGCCATCCAGGGCCAGACCGAGGGGTTCGACACGATGGCGCGCGTTCCCGCCCTGCCCTTTCCCGGCGGCCCGGCCTTTCGCAGCCCGCTGCTGGTGCTCGCCATGACCTGGTACGCGCTGCGCGACCGGTTGGGCATCTGACCGGAAACGTGACGTTTCAGTGAAATTTCGCCTATTGAGCAGAACCGGGCTTGGCATATCCCGCGCATGGATTTAACTTTCCGAAAGTAAGAATTCGGGAAATCCAAATATGATGCAGCCACCCAACGTCCACGACGCCGAGCCCATCCCCGCCGCCGCGCGCGCGGCCATCGACGCGCTGATGCAATCCGGCGACCTGTTCCGCTACACCGCGCCGCAGGACGCCCCGGTATCGCTGCTCGAATCGGAATTCGCCGAACTCATGGGGACGAAGTATGCGCTGGCCGTTTCGTCCTGCTCGGCGGCGCTGTTCCTGTCGCTCAGGGCCCTGGGCCTGCCACGGGACGCACGGGTGCTGATCCCCGGCTTCACGTTCGCCGCCGTACCCTCGTCGGTCGTGCACGCCGACTGCATCCCCGTCCTCTGTGAGGTGGGCGAGAACTATCGCATCGACCTGGCCGATTTCGCCGCGAAACTCGACGGCGTGCAGGCGGTCATCATCAGCCACATGCGCGGGCACACGTCCGATATGGACGCGATCATGGATCTTTGCGATGCCCGCGGCATTCCGGTGATCGAAGACGCGGCGCATTCGCTGGGCACCACCTGGCACGGCCGCAAGATCGGCACCATCGGCCGCGTCGGCTGTTTTTCGTTCCAGTCCTACAAGATGATCAATGCCGGCGAAGGCGGCATCCTGATCACCGACGACGCCGACCTGGTGGCGCGCGCGGTGATCATGTCGGGCGCGTACGAGCACAACTGGAAAAAGCATAAGGGGCCGCGCGGCGACAACTCGCCGGAGTTGGAGCAGGCGTTTGCCCGGTGGCAGAACAAGTTGCCGCTCTACAATCTGCGCATGAGCAATCTCAGCGCCGCCGTGATCCGCCCCCAGATTCCCGAACTGGCACGGCGGGTCCGTGACGGACTGGCCAACCACGACTATGTGGCGGGCCGTCTGAATGCCTCGCCGCACATCCATGTCCCGGCCCCGCTGGCGCCCGAGCGGCGCGCGCCCGACTCGATCCAGTTCAACCTGGTCGGTCTGGACGAGGGCGAAATCCGCGCCTTTGCCGCCGCCGCCGAAGCGCGCGGCGTCAAGGTTCAGGTCTTCGGGCTGAGCGAGGACAATGCACGGGCCTTCTGGAACTGGCAGTTTCTGCCGGAACAGGCCGACCTGCCGCAGACCCGCGCCATGCTGATGCGCGCCTGCGACGTGCGCCTGCCCGTGCGCCTGACCCGCGACGAGCTGGACATGATCGCCGATATCCTGCTGGCGGCAATGGACGAAGTGGTCGGTCCGGTCCCCGCCTACGGAACCTGAGGCGCGGCCTTTTGCGGTAGGCAAATCCGGCGAATTCTGCTGGAATGCGCGGGATCGGGCAATCCAGCCCGCGAACCGGAGATTGCCGATGTCGCGCCGTCTGGCCGCCATTCTTGCCGCGGATGTTGTCGGGTTTTCCGCGCTCATGGCCCGGGACGAGCGCGGCACGCTGTCCCGTCTGGTCGCGTTCCGGCATGCCGTATTCGACCCGCTGGTGGCCGAGCACGGGGGCCGCGTCGTCAAGCTGATGGGCGACGGTGCGCTGGTCGAGTTTGCCAGCGTCGCAGATGCGGTGTCGTGCGCCATCGCGATACAGACCCGTATCCGCGAGGAGTCCTCGCACGACCTGCAACTCCGCATCGGCGTCAATCTGGGCGACATCATCACCGAGTCCGGCGACATCTACGGCGATGGCGTGAACATCGCGGCGCGGCTGGAAGCCTTGGCCGAGCCCGGCGGCATCTGCATCTCGGACATCGTGCGGCAGGGCATCGGCGACCGGATCAACGCCGGGTTCCGGGATGCGGGCGAGCACAAGCTGAAGAACATGGAGCGTCCGGTGCGGCTCTATCACTGGATGGCCGCGCCGGGCAACGCATCCGCCGGCGTCGGCAAGGTCCGGTCGGGCCCCGACAACCCCGGTATCGCGGTTCTGGCCTTTGACAACATGTCCGCCGACCCCGAACAGGAATACTTCTCGGACGGGATCGCCGAGGACATCATCACCGCGCTGTCGCATTTCCGCGAGTTCTTCGTCATCGCCCGCAACACGACATTCACCTACAAGGGCCAACCCATCCGGGTGGACGAGATCTGCCGCGACCTGGGCGTGCGCTACCTGCTGGAAGGCAGCGTGCGCAAGGCGGGCAACCGGGTGCGCGTCACGGCGCAGCTGATCGACGGCGCCACCGGGGCGCATATCTGGGCGGCGCGCTATGACCGGGCCATCGACGACATCTTTGCCGTCCAGGACGAGATCACCCAGGCCATCGTGGCCGCCGTCGCGCCGGAAACCATGGGCGCGGAAATGCAGCGCGCCCGCGCCAAGCGGCCCGACACGCTGTCGTCTTGGGACAAGGTGCTGCGCGCCCGCTGGCATCTGGGCAAGTTCACGCAAGACGACAACCAGGCCGCGCGGCGGCTGTTGTCGGATGCGGTTTCGGTCGATCCCAACCTCTGCGACGGTCACGCCGGGATCGCGCATTGCGACCTGATGGCGATGTTGCACATCTGGCGCAAGGACACCAAGGACGCCATCCAGTCGGCCAAGGCGGCCGCCGAGACCGCCGTCGAGACCGACGGCAACAATGCCCATGCCCATGCCATGCTCGGCATGGCCAACATGTTCGCCCGCGAATTCGAGGATGCCGAAACCCATCTGGGCCGCGCGGTCGCGCTCAATCCAAATCTGGCCACCGGCTACGGCAATTTCGCGGCCTTCTACGGAATCGCCGGGCAATTCCAGGACGCCCGCGATGCCTTTGAACGCGCCATCGCGCTGAGCCCGCGCGATCCGCTCCGGGCCTTCTGGCGCGGGGGATACGGGATCGGGGCCTTTGTCACCGGCCAGTACGAGATCTGTGCCGAGAACGCCCGCACCGGCCTGAAGGATTCGCCCGGATACGCCTCGCTCATGCGGCAGGAAGCGGCGGCGCTGGCCATGCTGGGACTTGACGATGCGGCCAAGGCGTCGGTCGGCCGGTTGCTGGAAAAGATGCCGGGGCTCACGGTCTCGCAGGTGCGCAAGATGGTCCCGGTGCGCTACGAGGACGATTGGAACAAATGGCTGGAAGGTCTGCGTCGGGCGGGCCTTCCGGAATAGGCGGTCAACTCAGCTTGGACAGCTTGTCCTGCAAATCGGCGAGCTGCTTTTTGATCTCGTCCAGATCTTCTTCCTTGTCGGACTTGTCGTCTTCTTCGCCCTTGCCCGGTCCCGACCAGTTCCCCGACATGCCGCCGGTCATCGCCTTCAGAAACGCCTGTTGCTGCGCCCGCAGCGCCTCGAACCCGGGCATCTTGGACATCGGGTTCATCGCGTTCATGTTTTCCATCATCTTCGCCTGGCTTTCGCGCAGCATCTCGAACGAGCTTTGCAGGAACTGCGGCATCATCCCGCCGCCCGGCACCATGTAGCTGCGCACCAGATCGTTCAGCACGTTGACCGGCAGCACGTTTTCACCGCGGCTTTCGTGTTCGGCAATGATTTGAAGAAGATACTGACGGGTCAGGTCGTCGCCGGTCTTCAGATCCACGATCTGGACCTCGCGGCCCTCGCGGATGAACCCGGCAATGTCTTCCAGCGTGACATAGTCGCTGGTCTCGGTGTTGTAGAGCCGCCGGCTGGCGTAGCGCTTGATCAGCAGCGGTTTTTCTTGGTCTGCCACCCTCTTCCCTCCCCAAGGATGATGCGTTGCAGCAGAGGTTATGCGACTGCAGCGGAAAAAGAAAGTCCGCCTGCATGACGGCGGGTTTCGCGCGGGTGCGACCGAAACGGCGATCCATGGTTCCGGCCGTCCGGCAGATGCGAAAAAGGGCAGATCTTGCGATCTGCCCTTGGCGATTGCACCTTTCAGGGAGGATAGGGTGCAGGTTCGCGAATGCCTTACTTGGCGGCCGTAGCTTTCTTGGCTGCGGCGGTCACTTCGTTGGTGGCCTTCTTGACGGCGGCGGTGGCATCTTCGGTGATGTCCTTGCCGGCAGCCATCAGCAGCTCGACGGTTTCCATCTGAACTTTCTTGGCGATCTCGGCGAAGGCAGCCATGTTTTCGGCGGCAACTTCAGCCGAAGCGCTTGCGAAATCGGTATACGCCTTGGCGTAGTCGGCCGGCTCGGCCTTCGCCTTGGACATCTCGCTCAGCTTGGCCAGGGTTTCCTTGGTCCACTTGTTCGAGATCTCGGCCGATTTTTCAGCGGCTTCCAGAGCAACGCCCGACAGCTTCTCGTTCAGGGTCGCGGTGTTCTTGAACGCATCTTCCATTGCCTTGGTGTCAACCGGGAATGCGCCCATCACGTCTTTCATGATGGCGGTGAAATCTTGGGTCTTTGCCATTGTCCTAATCCTCATTGCCGGGTCCGGGCCCACCCCGTTTCCATCGGCTCGAAAGGAATATGCTTTCTGCGGCGCAGCATTTCAAGATTTTTCTTGCTGCATCGCAGAAAAATTTCGGTTTCAACGTGATATCAACCGTTTGCCTTGGCCGTGACATAGGTTCCGGGGGCCGGGGCAAGGCTCGGATGCTCCGAATCACCCGTGTCGCGGGCCGGAACCTGCTTGCCCGAACGTTTTCTGAGCCAGGCTTCCCACAGCGGCCACCACGAGCCTTCGTGGTAATCGGCCTCTTTCAGCCAGGTTTCCGGATCGGCTTTCATGTCGGGGTTCGTGTAGTGCCCGTACTTGTTCTTGGTGGGCGGGTTCACGATTCCCGCAATATGGCCCGACTCCGAAACCACGAAGGTCTTGGAGCGCGACCCCATTTGCTGCACGCCGCGATAGCAATCCTTCCATGCGGCGATGTGATCGGTCTCGCAGGTGATCGCCATCAGGGGCACGTCCACATCGCGGACACTCAACTTGTGACCCAACAGTTCGAACCCGCCCTCGACGAATTCGTTGCGTTGGCACAGGCCGCGCAGATACTGCACGGCCATCCTGCCCGGCAGGTTCGCCCCGTCGCCGTTCCAATAGAGCAGATCGAAGGCGGGGGGCGTTTCGCCCATCATGTAGCTGCGGATGGCGGGCGTATAGACCAGATCGTTGGAGCGCAGGTAAGAAAACGTCCGCGCCATGATCCACGACCGCAGCACGCCGTCCTTGTTCACCTCCTCCTCGATGCCGTCGATGAAATCGTTCTGCAGGAACGGGGTGAATTCGCCCTGATCCGAGAAATCGGTCAGTGCGGTGAAGAACGTCGCCGACTTGATCGACTTGTCGCCGCGTTGCTTGAGCAGCGACAGCGTCAGGCTGAGCGTGGTGCCGGCAATGCAATAGCCCACGGCATTGACCTGCTTGACCTTGCAGATCTTCTTGGCCTCTTCGATCGCGGTCAGAAATCCGTCCTGTACATAGTCCTCCATCCCGACGTCGGCATAGGACGCGTCCGGATTCACCCAACTCACCACGAACAGCGTATAGCCCTGTTCGGTGATCCATTTGATCAGGCTGTTCTGCGCCTTGAGGTCGAGGATGTAGAACTTGTTGATCCAGGGCGGAAACAGGACGATCGGGGTTTCGTGGACCGTTTCGGTCGCGGGCTTGTACTGGATCAGCTCCATCAAGCGGTTGCGATAAACCACATCGCCCGGGGTCGTCGCGATGTTGCCGCCCACCTCAAAGGCGCTTTCATCGGCCAGCCGCACGACCAGCTCGCCACTGTTGGCCTCGAGGTCCGCGACCAGGTTCTCCAGCCCCTGGATCAGTGACCGCCCCTCGGTCTCGACCGCTTTTTCCAGTGCATCCGGGTTGGTCGCCAGAAAGTTGGTCGGCGCCATCATGTCGATGATCTGTTGCGAGAAGTAGTTCAGGCGACGGCGGTCCTTTTCGTCGATGTCCTCGACCGAGGCGACGGCCTGCGCGATGGCCTCGGCGTTGGTCAGGTATTGCTGACGGATCAGGCGGAAATAGGGGTTGGTCTCCCACAGGGGGTTCTGGAACCGTCGGTCCTTTGGGGCGTCGCCCTCGGTCTCCACGCCACCCTTGGCCAGCGCCTGCTGGGCCTCGGCGAAGTTCATGACCGACTTGCCCCAGAATTCGATCTGCTGTTCCAGCAACTTGGCGGGATTCTGCCAAGCCTCGGTCCAATAAGCCGTTGCTGCTTTTGCAAAAAGCTCTTGATTCGGAGCGTCCAGCGCGGGCGAGCGGGGTTTCTTGCCGGCCAGGATCCCGACGAGCCGTTTCGACAGCTCTTCGACCTTGGCCATGTTTTCCTTAAGTTGCTCAATATGTTCGCCGTTCAATTCCGGCGACTTGTCGTCTGTAGTTGTCATTTTAAGGAATTCCCCCTAACCTCGCTGCTACGCAGAATAACGTCGTGGGTTGCGGGGAGCAAAGCGACGAATGGTCCGAACTCTCAGGGTGCGACTCAGGAGGCCCTTCTTATGCGCTACATGATGACCTACGACCTGATGGAAACTGTCCGCAACACCAATCAATGGCTGGGCGCGACCGCGAATTCGATGGCGTCCTATCCGCTGTTCAGCATGTTCCCGAGCCCCGCTTTCAGCTGGATGGCGGCCTGGGGCGAAGTGACCGAGCGCACCTATCAACGCATGGTGGTCAAGCCCGACTGGGGCATCCGGACCTTCACCTGCGAAGACGGCAAGGACCATCTGGTGGAAATCGACACGATCGTCGAGCGTCCGTTCGGCGATCTGATCCATTTCAACGTAAACGGCCGCGCGCAGCAGCCGCAAAAGGTGCTGTTGGTAGCGCCGATGTCGGGCCACTATGCGACCCTGCTGCGCTCCACCGTCAAGAGCCTGCTTGTCAACTGCGAGGTCTACATCACCGACTGGCACAACGCCCGTGACATCCCTGTGTCGGCCGGAAAGTTCGACATCGAGGACTACACGCTCTACCTCGTCGATTTCATGCGCGAACTCGGCCCCGACACCCATGTGATCGCCGTCTGCCAGCCGGCCCCGCTGACGCTGGCCGCCACGGCCTATCTGGCCGAACTCGACCCCAAGGCGCAGCCCAGCACCCTGACCCTGATCGGCGGGCCGGTGGACCCGGACGCAACTCCGACCGAGGTCACCGATTTCGGGCGCCGCGTCACCATGGGCCAACTGGAACAGTCGATGCTCCAGCGCGTCGGCTTCAAGTACAAGGGCGTGGGCCGCATGGTCTATCCCGGGCTGCTCCAGCTTGCCTCGTTCATGTCGATGAACGCCGACCGTCACACCAAGGCGTTTTCCGAACAGATCCAGCGCGTGATGCGGGACGAGGCGTCCGATCACGACGCTCACAACCGGTTCTATGACGAGTATCTCGCCGTCATGGACATGACCGCCGAATTCTATCTCTCCACGGTCGAGCGCGTGTTCAAGAAGCGCGAGATCGCGCGCAACGAATTCGTCGTGGCCGGACACCAGGTGGATCTGGGCAAGATCACCGATGTGGCCATCATGACGGTCGAAGGCGCCAATGACGACATTTCGGCCCCCGGTCAGTGCATCGCCGCGCTCGACCTCAGCACCGGCGTCCCCGCCGAGAAAAAGGCCAGCCATGTCGAACCGGGCGCGGGCCATTACGGTATCTTCGCCGGCCGCAGCTGGCGCGACAACATCCGCCCCCTGGTCATCGACTTCATGAAGGCGAACGAGCGTCAGCCCGCCCGCCGCCGGGCCGCGAACAAGAACACCGCGGCCTGATCCATGCCGGCCGCGCCGCTCGCCTTTTCCTGCGATTGCGGCGCCCTGACGGGCCACATCACCGCCGAGGGCGTCCGGTCCGGAACCCATGTCGTGTGTTATTGCCGCGATTGCCGGGCCGCGGAACTCCATTTCGACCAGCCCGATCCGGCGCCCGGCCCGGTGGACGTGTTCCAACTCAGCCCCGACGCGATCGTGATCGAGACGGGCAAGGAGCACCTCGCGCTGCTGCGCCTTGGCCCCAAGGGCGTGTTCCGCTGGTACGCCAGCTGCTGCAACACGCCGATCGCCAACACCCTGGCCTCGCCCAAACGCCCCTTTGCCGGCATTCTTGTGAACCGCCTGGCCCAGCCCGACCGACTCGGGCCGGTCGTGTCCAAGGGGTTCGTACCCGGTCCCGACGGGGTGCGCCGGCACGAAAACCCGCGCCCGGCGATCCTGGCGCTGTTGCGCCGCATGGTTGTGTCGCGGGTTTCCGGGCGCTGGCGCAGGACACCGTTTTTCGATGCGACGACCGGAGATCCGGTCGCACCGGCCAAGGTTCTGACCAAGCAGGAACGCGCCGCGCTCTATGACTAGGTCAGCCTGAGCGGCGCCGCCAGCCACCCCGCCATCGCTTCGGTCACGTCCGCAGGCGTTTCCATGGTCGGCAAATGCCCCGCATCTTCCACGATATGCAGGGTCGCGTCCGGGATCAGCTCCGACATGAAGACGTGGCGCTTGACGGGTGTGAGCCCATCATGCGCGCCGCACAGCACCAGCGTCGGCACCCTGATCTTGCGCAGGGTGCCCTGCTGATCCGGCCGCCGCTGCAAGGCCCGCATCTGGCGCACGAACACCTCCGGGCCGATCTCCAGCGCCATCCGGTAGAACCGGTCCAGCACCTCGACCCGCCGGGGACCGGGCGCAAGGATCTCGGGCCGGATCGCCTCGCGCAGCGCCTCCTCCAGCCGGCCGGCCTTGGCCCGCACGATCAGCGGTTCGCGGGCGGCCGCGATCTGCGGGGTATCGGACAGCGCATCGGTGTCCATCAGGCACAACCGCACGACCCGGTCCGGCGCCCGCCGCACGATCTCCAAGGCGACGACACCGCCCATGCTCAGACCGGCCAGCGCGAAGCGGCGCGGCAACTGGTCGAGCAGCCCCGATGCGATCTCCTCGATCCGCTCGCCCTGCGTGATCGGCCCGACGGTCACGGCACGAAAACGCGAGAAATACCGGATCTGATCTTCGAACAGCCGCGCATCGCTCATCATGCCCGGCAACAGGACCAACGGCTCGATCATCTCGACTGCCCTTGCGCAAAGCGGCGTTTCGCGTGACGCCTCCCGTTCCAGCATGGATTCTTGCGCAGGCCCCGGCAAGAAAAAGCTCAGGGATAGCGAATGCCCCGGAAGGCGGGAAAATCCGCATAGCGCGCCTGCCGCTCCGCCAGAGGCTCCGACGGCTCGGCGCCAGGCGCCAGCAAACGTCCCCGCGGCGCGATGTAGCTGTCGATCCGGCGCAGCGGCCTTGGCCGCCAGACCAGATTGAACGCGCAGAGCTTGGGAAAGAACCACATCTCGGAATAGTCCAGATGGTCGTGCAGCCACCACGCCAGATCGCGCCAGTCGCGCCCTTCCGCATAGCGATCCGCGAACCACGGGATCACGATCGACGCCCCCGCAATGCGCGCCGCGCCTTCGCCGCGGTCCCAGATATGGCATTCCAGCGGATGATCGTTGCGCGCGCAGTTGAGCCTGTTTTCGTTGCCGAAGCGGTTCAGCGACGGCGACCGATACCCGGACCGCACCGCGATCCGGCCAAAGGTCTCCTCCAAGGGGTCCAGCAGCGTCCGGCAAAACGCGCGCCCGGTCTCGATGGCCAGATCCGGATTGTCGGGTATGTTCTGTTTTTGGTGGAAATTCCCGATCTCTGAATACAGGAAATCTCGCATGAAGAAGTGCCGCGAAAGCCTGACACGGCCAAGGTTTTCCAGGCTCCACATGCTGCCCGGCCTGCGCATCACACGATCCCCTGCGCCCGAAGCCAGTCGAGGATGCCCGCAACCGCCGCATCGGTCCGGCCCGGCGACAGGATGTCCCCCGCCACCACATGCGACGCCGGATCATCGCCCGGCCCCATCGTCACGATCTCCAGGGTGACGGGCCCGCCCCATTCGGCCGCCACCGCGCGCGTCCTGTCGGGCCGCACGACCTGATCCGCGTCGGAAAACCAGAACAGGGCCGGTATGCGGACCTCCGAGAAATCCAGCGCCACGACCGCCTCGACCAGCGCCGCCATCGGCGCCAGCGCCCCCCAGGAATAGCGCGTCGTCCAATAGGTCTCGACATCCGGGTTCGAGCTCGAGGCATTGCGTTCGCCGCCCAGCGCCAGCGGCAACCAGAACCGCGCACCCGGCAGCGTCAGCACCCAGGCGGTCGGATCGTTGACCCCGAAATTGGGCGAGACGAAGACCATTGCCGCAATCTCCGCGCTCAGCTCCGGATCGGCCGCCGCCGCCGCGGCCAGTGTCCCGCCGGTCGAGGTCGAGATCACGACCACCTTTTCACCCACCGCCCGCGCGGCGGCCAGCCCCTCGGCCATGTCCAGCATCCAGCCGGCGGCCGTCGCCTCGGCCATCGCCGCACCGCCCCGGCCATGCCCCTGCAACCGGGTGTAGACCAGGTTCGCCCCCAGCGCCGCGGCCACCCGGTCCGGCACCGGACGGATTTCCTCGGACGTGGCGGAAAAGCCGTGCACATAGAGCACCGAATAGGGCGTGCGCCGCTCCTTGAACCCGTCCTGCCAGATCACCCGCTTCTCGACACCGGGCGTGATGTCGTCATGGGCGGATTCGACGCTTTCGAAAAAAACCTGAACCCCCTCGCCGAACTTGCGCGGATCGAAGGACGGGTTCAGATCGACCTTCTCATACGGGCCGAACCAGAACGCCACCGCCAGCACGACCGGCAGAACCAGAAGCACCCGGCCCAGAAGCCTCCCGAACCAGCGCATCACGACCCGCCCATCACGTCCAGCACCGCGTCCTCGATCAGAGCCAGGCACCGGTCGTCCGAAAACCGATGATCGGCATCCTTGACCAGCAGCAGCCGCATGTCGGGGCCGGTGGCATGCTCCAGCAGGCGGATGGCGGTGTCCGTGGACACCGCGGTGTCCGCCGTGCCCTGCAGGAACCGCACCGGGAACGGCAGGTCCAGCGGCGCGCGCAGCACCAGCCGCCGCCGGCCGTCCTCGATCATCCGCCGGGTGATCACGTAGGGCTCCATGTAGTCCGACGGCAGTTCCACGTGCCCCACCGTTTCCAGCGCCTGTTTCTGCGCATCGGTGAAGGTGGCCCAATACCCGTCCTCGGTGAAATCCGGCGCCGCCGCGATCGTGACCAGCCCCGCGATCCGCTCCGGCATGACGCGCGCCAGCAGCAACGCCTGCCAGCCTCCCATGGACGAGCCCACCACGATCAGCGGCCCCGCGGTCAGTGCTTCGACCGCCGCCACGGTATCCTCGTGCCAGTCGCCGATGCAGCCGTCCTCGAAGGCGCCCGCGCTCTCGCCGTGCCCCGAATAGTCGAACCGCAGAAACGCCTGCCCCCGCGCCTGCGCCCAGGCTTCCAGATGCACCGCCTTGGTGCCCTCCATGTCCGATTTCAGCCCGCCCAGGAACACGATGGCCGGATCGCGCCCCGCGCTCCTGTGATAGGCCAGCCGCCGCCCCTGCGGCGTTTCCAGAAAGTCCGTCGCTGCCATGACCCCTCCGTTTCCCGACGCATTCTGCACGCGCCGCGGCCAAGCGCAATCGCTCTTCCCGCTTCTTTCTGGTCGCAAATACCCCGGGGAGCGCGAGGGGCAGCGCCCCTCGCTCGGCCACTTGACACAAGCCCCACCACCTGCCACACGGGCCGGACACCATAACCCGCAACCGGGCGTTCAGTGGGCGCCAAACCGACGAGGAGAGCCAGACCATGGCCTTGGACACGAAATCCGTCTCCCTTACCTTTCCCGATGGCAATTCCCGATCCTACGCCGCAGGCGTCACGCCGGCCGAGGTGGCGGCCGACATCTCGACCTCGCTGGCCAAAAAGGCCATCTCGGCCACGGTCAACGGCCGGCACTGGGACTTGCAATGGCCGATCGAGGCGGACGCCGAAATCGCCATCCACACGATGAAGGACGAGGCGCAGGCCAACGAACTCATCCGCCATGACTTCGCCCATGTGATGGCCCGCGCGGTGCAGGAGATCTGGCCCGCCACCAAAGTCACCATCGGCCCGGTCATCGAGAACGGCTGGTATTACGACTTCGACCGCGAAGAGCCCTTCACGCCCGAAGATCTCGGCCTCATCGAGAAAAAGATGAAAGAGATCATCAACAAACGCGATCCCGTCACCACCGAGATCTGGGACCGCGACCGCGCCATCGCGTTCTACAAGGCGGGCAACGAGCCCTACAAGGTCGAGCTGATCGAGGCGATCCCCGGCGACGAGCCGGTGCGCATGTACTGGCACGGCCACTGGCAGGATCTGTGCCGCGGCCCGCACCTGCAGCACACCGGCCAACTGCCCGGCGACGCCTTCAAGCTGATGAGCATTGCCGGCGCCTATTGGCGCGGCGACTCGTCCCGCCCGATGCTGCAGCGCATCTATGGCTGCGCCTTCCAGAACAAGGAAAAGCTCAAGGCGCATCTGCACATGCTGGAAGAGGCCGCCAAGCGCGACCACCGCAAGCTGGGCAAGGAGATGGACCTGTTCCACATGCAGGAAGAGGCGCCCGGCCAGATCTTCTGGCACCCCAACGGCTGGACCATCTACACCCAGCTTCAGGACTACATGCGCCGCAAGCAGCGCGCGGGCGGCTATCGCGAGATCAACACGCCGCAAATCGTCGACCGCAAGCTCTGGGAAGCGTCGGGCCACTGGGACAAGTACCAGGAGCACATGTTCATCGTCGAAGTCGAAGAGGAACATGCCAAGGAAAAGGCGATCAACGCGCTCAAACCGATGAACTGCCCCTGTCACGTCCAGGTGTTCAACCAGGGCCTCAAATCCTATCGCGATCTGCCCCTGCGGCTGGCCGAGTTCGGCTCCTGCTCGCGCTACGAACCGTCCGGCGCGCTGCATGGCATCATGCGGGTGCGCGGCTTCACCCAGGACGACGCCCACATCTTCTGCACCGAAGACCAGATCGAGTCGGAATGCGCCCGCTTCATCAACTTCCTGGCGGATGTCTACAAGGATCTCGGCTTTGAACAGTTCGAGATCAAGTTCGCCACGCGCCCGGAGAAGCGGGTCGGCAGCGACGAAAGCTGGGACCATGTCGAAGGCGCGCTGGAAGGCGCGATCAAGGCCACCGGCCGCGACTTCACGCTGGAGCCCGGCGACGGGGCCTTCTACGGTCCCAAGCTCGACTTCTACCTGACCGACGCGATCGGCCGGGTCTGGCAATGCGGCACCTTCCAGGTCGATCCCAACCTGCCGGAGCGGCTGGGGGCGACCTATGTCGCCGCCGATGGCAGCAAGCAGCGCCCCTACATGCTGCATCGCGCCTGCCTCGGCTCCTTCGAGCGCTTCATCGGCATCCTGATCGAGGAACATGCCGGCAAGCTGCCCTTCTGGCTGGCGCCGCGGCAGGTCGTGGTGGCCTCGATCACCTCGGACGCCGATGACTATGCGCGCGAGGTCGTCGCCACCCTGACCAAGGCCGGCGTTCGGGCCGAGGCCGACGTTCGCAACCAAAAGATCAACTACAAGGTCCGCGAGCATTCGGTGGGCAAGGTGCCGGTGATTCTGGCCGTCGGACACCGCGAGGTCGAAGACCGCACCGTCAGCGTCCGCCGCCTCGGCGAAAAGCAGACGCAGGTGCAACCGCTCGCGGATGTAACAAAAGAGCTGGCGCGCGCCGCGACGCCGCCGGATCTGCTGTAACAATCGGCGCAAAACGGCTGAGATTCCGGCCCCGAAACCGGGGCCGGATCGAAACAGGTTTGGATTTTCACTTCAATAACAGCATGTTAACCTCGCACGGGGCATGACATCCCCTGACGGGCTTGTGAGACACGGGCTCGTGAATTCAACTGAACCGGACCAACCGCTACCTTGGTCACTGTCACAAGCAGACATACGCAATCACCAAGAGGATTTTCGAGATGTCGAACACTGCAAAAACCATGGTCATCGCAAGCGCCGTCGCCGTCGCGCTGGCAGGAACGACCACGACCGCAAGCGCCCAGGCCAAAGAAAAGTGCTATGGCGTGTCGCTGGCCGGTCAGAACGATTGCGCCGCCGGCCCCGGCACGACCTGCGCCGGAACCTCGACGGTGGACTATCAGGGCAACGCCTGGACCCTGGTCGATGCGGGCACCTGCGAAAACATCGAACTGCCCGCCACGGCCGATGGCACCCCGCGCAAGGGCTCGCTGGAAGCGCTCGACCGCGACCTGCCGTCCTGATCCGCGAAACACGATGGGGCGGGCTGCGCTGTCTGCCCGCCCCATTTCTTTGTCAAGAAGGGCCCGTGCCATGCTGGACAGCGCCAACCGCCCGAACCGGCTGCCCGCCGCCCCCGGCGTCGGCTACAAGCCGCAGCATTTTTCCCAGATCGTCGAGGATGCCGCACCGGTCGCGTGGCTGGAGATCCATGCCGAAAACTACATGGGAGACGGCGGCCGGCCGCTGGCGCAGCTGCGCCACCTGTCCGAAAGATTCCCGATCTCGGTGCACGGCGTGGGTCTGTCCATCGGCGGCGAAGGCCCGCTCGACCCCGAGCATCTGGCGCGGCTGAAACACCTCGTGGGCTGGCTGAACCCCGCCAGTTTCTCGGAACACCTGGCCTGGTCCACCCATGACAGCCATTTCCTGAACGACCTGCTGCCCCTGCCCTATACCGACGCGACCCTCGCCCGCGTCTGCGACCACATCGATCAGCTGCAAGAGGCGGTCGGGCGGCAGATGCTGCTGGAAAATCCGTCCAGCTATCTGGCCTTCGACGAAAGCACCCGGTCCGAGCCGGAGTTTCTGGCCGAAATTGCGCGGCGCACCGGATGCGGGCTGTTGCTGGACGTCAACAACGTCTTCGTTTCCGCCACCAATCTGGAATTCTCGCCGCAGGGCTACATCGACGCCTACCCGCTTGACCAGGTGGCCGAGATCCATCTGGGCGGCCATGACGAGGACCAGGACGATCACGGCCAGCCGCTGCTGATCGACAGCCACGGCCGCGAAGTCGTGGATCCGGTCTGGGCCCTGCTCGACTATGTGCTGGACCGCACCGGGCCGAAACCCGTGCTGATCGAGTGGGACACCGATGTGCCCGACTGGCCGGTGCTGAAGGCCGAAGCCCTGCGCGCGCAATCGGCGTTGGAGCGGATCCCCGCATGACCGTTTCTCAGACCACCTTTGAAAAGGCGCTGCTCGATGCAACGCTTCCGGTCCCGCAGGGCCTGAGCGACGCGCGGAACCGCCCGGCCGGACGCCGCTTCAGCGTCTACCGCAACAACGTCGCCGTGTCCCTGACCGAGGCGATGCATCAGGCGTTTCCGGTCATCGCCAAGCTCCTCGGGCCACAGAACATGGACGGGCTCGCCGGGATCTTTCTGCGCCGCCACCCGCCC
Organism: Ruegeria sp. BHSB196; assembly: GCF_059613135.1. Classification (NCBI taxonomy): domain Bacteria; kingdom Pseudomonadati; phylum Pseudomonadota; class Alphaproteobacteria; order Rhodobacterales; family Roseobacteraceae; genus Ruegeria; species Ruegeria sp. BHSB196. Next base: position 42,952 of record NZ_JBXWRY010000024.1, on the reverse strand, counting down.
AGTTCGCCCCTGATGATGCATTACGGCGCGGCCTTCCCGGACTTCCTGGCGGGCATGGAACAACTTTCCCATCTCGGCTACCTGCCGGATGTCGCGCGGCTGGAACTGGCGCTGCGCCGCGCCTATCACGCGGCCGACAGCACACCCATCGCGCCCGAGGCGCTGGCCATCAGCACCGACAAGCTGCTGACGGCCCGGCTGACCTTCGCCCCGGCCATGCAGGTTCTGCGCTCGCCCTGGCCCATCCACGCGATCTGGCGGTTCAACACCGAGGACGGCGCGTCGAAACCGCAACCGGGGGCCGAGGATGTCCTGATCACACGCCCCGAATTCGACCCAATCCCGCATCTGCTGCCCGCCGGCGGCGCCGAGTGGATCGCGGCCCTGCAAGCGGGCCGGACCATCGGCGAGGCCCACGAAGCCGCCCTCGCCGCCGCCGAGGAGTTTGACCTCGGGGCCACGCTCTCGCTGCTGTTGCAGGGCAACGCAATAACCTCCGTGACTATCGAAAGGCTGGAACGATGACTGCGCTGATAACTCTCCACAACGATACTTTCGGAAAGATCGGCCGGGCCTCGGACCTGCTGACCCCGACGCTCGCACGACTGGTCTTTGTCGCGGTCCTGCTGGTCTATTACTGGAACTCGGCCATGCTCAAGATCGACGGGTCGATCTTTTCGCCCTCGGCCGGCGCCTTCGGGCAGATCTTTCCCAAGGCGGCCGAGGCGGTGCTGTACGATGTCTCGCAGATGACCGTCTTTCAGCGCGTGGTGATCTTTCTGGGCACGGTGGCGGAATTCGTCCTGCCCGCCCTGATCCTGGTCGGCCTTCTGACCCGGCTCGCCGCGCTCGGCATGATCGGGTTCATCTGGGTGCAGACCATCGTGGACGTGACCGGCCACGGCGTCGCTTTGGGCAGCCTGTTCGACAACGCCATCACTCTGGTCGATCAGCGCACCATGTGGACCTTTCTGATGCTGGTCCTGGTGATCAACGGGGCCGGTCCCCTGTCGCTCGACCGGATCCTGCGGTTGTCCTGAGTTCCGTGCTACACCCTGGGCCTGACGAGCGGCGGCTGCCCGGACAGGCATCCGGTCACGCCAGGCCCAGGGCCTTTCGGGTTTCGGCAGTCCAGCCCAGAATCAGCCGGTCGCCCGTTTCAATCAGCGGCCGTTTCATCAGAGTCGGGTGATCGGTCAGCAGCTCCAGCGGCGCGCGGGCGCGGTCGTGTTCGCCCAGTCCGCGCCAGGTCGTCGAGCGCGTGTTGAGCAAAACGTCGCCGAATTCGTCCAGGGCGCGTTCCAAGACGTCGGCCGGCACGCCGTCGGAACGGACATCGATGAACTCGGCTTCCGGAAGCGATTTCAATGCCTTGCGGCAGGTATCACAGGTTTTCAGCCCATACAGCCGCATCCCGTCCCTTTCCCGATTTTGCTGAAAAGTTGAACAATCCGGTCCACTTCTTCGCGTTGTTCTTGATTTTTTGCAAGGCCATGCAAAGGTGGCAGTGGCGAAACCCGCCTTCTTCGCCGCTTTGTTTCTGCAAATCGGCTCAAAGGGGGTGGGTGCGCCACCCCTGCCCCGATCTGGGGGATTCGATTAAGTAGAAGGAGACACGGGAAATGCCAACCGGCACCGTGAAGTGGTTTAATACGACCAAAGGCTATGGTTTTATTGCGCCCGACGAAGGGGGCAAGGATGTGTTTGTTCATATCTCGGCCGTAGAGCGGTCCGGCCTGACCGGACTCGCGGACAATCAGAAAGTCTCGTACGAATTGCAGGACGGACGCGATGGCCGGCAGATGGCCGGCGATTTGAAGGCGTTGTAAAGGCCACGACCCGCGCGCGACGCGCACCAACAAACAAGGTCGGCGGCTGAATTTCCGGCCGTTGGCCGTTTCCCCGAAACCCCGACAAGACCGGACGGGCGACCAGCCCGGCGCCGGGCGTTGGCGTCTTTGCGTCGTCACGCCGACCGGATGACCGCCTCGAATTCGCGCCACTCTCGTGCCGACAGGCCGGATGTCTCCTGCGTGACCGCTTCACCGCCAAGCATGCGCCGCAGGCAATCGAACATCTGCGCCGACAGGTTCACCGCGCCCAGCCGGTAATCCTCGAACGCCTTGTAGGCGAACGGCACCCAGTCCGCCACGATGTCGCAGATCGTCTCGGCATAGATCCGGATTTCATACTGGGCATGGGCATCCGCGCGCAGGCGCAGGAAATGGAACAGGTTGTGCAGATCGACCTTCCAGTACCATTGCGTATAGACATTCGCCGGCAGGTTCATCCGCGCCAGTTCCCGCGCCAGACCCTGCTGTCCGTCCTGGCCGATCATCGCCTCGTAATTGTCGTAGCAGCGTGCGCTGTCCGATTTCAGGATCTCCAGAACCCGCGCCGCCTCTTCCCCCTGCAACGCCGCGCCGCGCCCCTGGTTGTTGACCTCGGACTGGGCTGCGACATGTTCGGGCGCCGGGATGTAGAATTCGCGGTCCAGGATCGAGTAGCGCGCCGAGTATTCGTTCACATTGGCGGTGCGATGCCGGATCCACTGCCGCGCCACGAAGACCGGCAGTTTCACATGCAGCTTGATCTCGCACATCTCGAACGGAGTCGAATGCCAGTGACGCATCAGGTAGCGGATCAGCCCTTCGTCGTTCTGCACCGACTTGGTGCCCTTGCCATAGGACACCCGCGCGGCCTGACAGATCGCGGCATCGTCGCCCATATAGTCGATCACCCGGACGAACCCGTGATCCAGCACCGGGTGGGCGGTGTAGAGCCGCTCCTCCATGCCCGGCGCGACCACGCGGCGGGTCTGCTGAAACTGCGCGCGCTGGTCCTCGATCTCGGCCAATTGTTCGGGCGAAAGCGGCATGGGGTGTCCTTTCGTGAATGAGTCGCGCACCACTATATATCGGCAATTCCAAGACCGGAACCGCGATATAGGGTGTTGGCGCCACGCGACGCCAAGAACAGCGATCCATTCGAGCGCCCGCGCCGGGACCGCCCGCGAAAAAGCCCGCCCCGCCCGATCTCGACTCCACCGCACGGCACGCTAAGCTTCGCGGCAGGATTTGCAATCAGAGGATGGCTCGATATGGCGCTCAAATACCTGCACACAATGGTGCGCGTGAAGGATCTGGAGAAATCCATGGCCTTCTACGAACTTCTCGGGCTGCGCGAAACCCGCCGCTATGAAAGCGAGGCGGGTCGTTTCACCCTCGTGTTCATGGCGCCGCCGGGTCAGGAAGACGCGCCGATCGAACTGACCTACAACTGGGACGGCGACGAAGGGCTGCCCAGCGACAGCCGCCATTTCGGGCACATCGCCTATGGCGTGGATGACATCTATGCGACGTGCCGGCATCTGCAGGACAACGGCGTGGTCATAAGCCGGCCGCCGCGCGACGGGCGCATGGCCTTTGTCCGCTCACCCGACAACGTGTCGATCGAATTGCTGCAAAACGGAGAGGCTCTGGAGCCCGCCGAACCTTGGCTGAGCATGGAAAATACCGGTCACTGGTGATCCGCTGGGCGGCGCTTGTCGGTCTCGCCCTCGGCGCCGGTCCGGGCTGGGCGGTCGATTGCCGCCTGGCCCTGGCCCTGGCGATGGACGTGTCCACCTCGGTCGATGCCTCCGAGGACGCCCTGCAGCGGGGCGGGCTGTCCGCGGCCCTGATCGCGCCCGAAGTCGAGCGCGCCTTTTTCGCCTCGCCGCTGCCGGTCGCCCTGGCGGTCTATGAATGGAGCGGGCGTTTCAACCAGCAGATCCTGTTCGACTGGCGCCTGATCGAAAGCCCTGCCGACCTGCGGGACGCATCAAACGCCATCGCGACCTCGGTGCGCAGCAAGGGGGTGTCCCCGACCGCGCTCGGCCATGCGCTGGGATTCGGCGCCGTGCTGCTCGAGCGGGCGCCACCCTGCCTGCACAAGACCATCGACGTGTCCGGCGACGGCATCAACAACGACGGCTACGATCCGCAGACCGCCTATCGGCACTTTCCCTTCGGCGGCGTGGTGGTCAACGGTCTGGTGATCATGAGCGCGGCCTACGAGGCCGAGACCGAGCTGATTCCGTTCTATCGCACGCAGGTGTTGCGGGGGCCGGCCGCGTTTCTGGAAATCGCGCAGGGCTTCGACGACTACGAGCGCGCGATGCGCCGCAAGCTCGAACGCGAATTGTCGAGCATGGTGATCGGCACAGCGGCCGGACCGGGCCTGCGATGATCCGGGTGCTCGCCTGCCTGTTGTGTCTGGCCGCGTCCCAGGTTTCGGCGCAATGCCGGCAGGCCCTGGCCCTGGGAATGGATGTTTCCGGGTCGGTGGACAGCCGCGAATACCGTCTGCAGCTGAGCGGATTGGCCAATGCGCTGCGGCACCCCGAAGTGGCGCGGGCGTTTCTGGCGCATCCGTCGATTCCGGTCCGGCTGGCCATCTTCGAATGGAGCGAACCGGGGCATCACCGCATCCTGCTCGACTGGACCGACATCGACGATCCGGCGGTTCTGGCACGGATCAGTGCCGGGCTGGACGCCACGTCGCGCGCGCCCGCCCCCAGCGGCACCGCGGTTGGATCGGCCATGCAGCTCGGCGCCGAGCTGCTGGCGCAGCAGGATGAATGCTGGAAACGCACACTGGATCTGTCCGGCGACGGCAAGCACAATCTCGGCCCGCATCCGCGCGAGGTCAAAACCCGGCTTGCGCCCACCGGCCTGGTCATCAACGGCCTGGTCATCGGCGCCGACGACCCGCGCGGCGACGACAAGCGCCAGGTGCAGGTCGGCGAGCTGTCGGCCTATTACAACGCCTGGGTCATTCTCGGGGCGGATGCCTTCGTCGAGGTGGCGCTGGGGTTCGAAGCCTACGAGGCCGCCATGATCCGCAAGCTCAAGCGGGAACTGGAAAGCCTCACCCTCAGCGCGTTGCCGCACGGGGCGTTTCAATAGATATACCGGATCTGGTCGGTCCAGTACCGCTCGACCCGGCGCAGCGCGGTGGTGATGTGATCGATTCCCTCGGCGCCCAACACGCCCTTGGCCTGCAGCCCCTCGGCATGGCGGGCGAACAGATCGGCCACGATGTCGCGCACCTCGCGGCCCTTCTGCGTCAGCCGGACCCGCACCGAGCGCCGGTCCATCTCGCACCGCTGGTGGTGCATGTATCCCAGATCCACCAGCTTTTTTAGGTTGTAGCTGACGTTGCTGCCCTGGTAGTACCCGCGGCTCTTCAATTCGCCGGCGGTGACTTCGTGATCGCCGATGTTGAACAGCAGCAGCGCCTGTACCGCATTGATCTCCAGCACGCCCACCCGCTCGAACTCGTCCTTGATCACGTCCAGCAACAACCGGTGGAGCCGTTCGACGAGCGCCAGCGATTCCAGGTAGGAGGCCATGAACCCCTTGCCGCCGGTCGTGGCAATCCGTGTCTCGATACTCATCCTCTTCTCCGACTCGACTAGCTGCCCCGACACGATGCGCCGAAAATGCCGAAGAATCGGTTAAGGTGGATTTCCGCTAGTTTTGAAAGGTTTGCGCGATTTCCGCGATCAGATCCCGATAGCGCGGCGGAACCGACGCCTGCCCCGTGACCCACTGGTACAGATCCTGATCGTTCTCGTGCAGAAGCGCGTCGTAGAGGTCGAGGCCCGCCCCGTCCATGCCGTCGAGGCGGCGTTCGGCATAGGCCGACAGGATCAGATCCATCTCCTTGATGCCGCGCCGCATCGACCGCATCTTCATGCGCTTGATGCGGATCTCGCGTGTCTCGGTCATGCACTCTGCTCCATCATCAGGCGCAGCCGTTTTTCCAGACGCGCGGCGCGTTCGGCGTTTTCCCGCATCGCCCCCCGGATCGCGCGCAGTTCGGCGGCGATGTCGGCCAGGTCGGTGGAGTCCTCGGTCATGTCATGCGGGGCGTCCATGCCGTCGCCCTCACCGGTCAGCAGCCACATGATCGAGACATTCAACATCCCCGCCAGCTTGGACAGCCGGTTGGCGCGCGGCTCGGACAGATCCTCCTCCCAAGCCACGATCGTGGCTTTCTTGACCCCCAGGCGGCGGGCCAGCTGGGCCTGGGTCATGCCGGCGGCTTCGCGCGCCCCGGCCAGCCGGTCTCCAAACGTTGCCGCGTCCGGTCCGAACCAGTCATTGTCGTCGCTCATCGAGGCACCTCTCACCTTCTTCCATATCGCTTGATCCCGTTTCGGGCGCACCCTATGACAGTCGGACCCGACATACAAACCGAGGCCGGCATGAGTTTCCTGTCTGCGACATTGTCCCGCGTCAAACCTTCGCCCACCATCGCCATGACCGCCAAGGCCGCCGAACTGAAGGCAGCGGGGCGCGATGTCATCGGCCTCAGCGCGGGCGAGCCGGATTTCGACACGCCGCAAAACATCAAGGATGCCGCCATCGCCGCCATCGCCGCGGGCAAGACCAAATACACCGCGCCCGACGGCATCCCCGAGCTGAAACAGGCGATCTGCGCCAAGTTCCGGCGCGACAACGGGCTTGACTACACACCGGCGCAGGTCTCGGTCGGAACGGGGGGCAAGCAGACGCTCTACAACGCGCTGATGGCCACGCTGAACCCGGGCGACGAGGTGATCATCCCCGCGCCCTACTGGGTCAGCTATCCCGACATGGTGCTGCTGGCGGGCGGCACGCCGGTGCCGGTGGAAACCACGCTGGAGAACCACTTCAAGCTGACCGCCGAACAGCTCGAATCCGCGATCACACCCAAAACCAAGTGGTTCATCTTCAACTCGCCCTCCAACCCCACCGGCGCGGGCTATTCGTGGGACGAGCTCAAGGCGCTCACCGACGTGCTGATGCGCCACCCCCATGTCTGGGTGATGTCCGACGACATGTATGAACACCTGGCCTATGACGGGTTTCAGTTCTGCACGCCCGCGCAGGTCGAGCCGGGGCTCCATGACCGCACGCTCACCTGCAACGGGGTCTCCAAGGCCTATGCCATGACCGGCTGGCGCATCGGCTATGCCGCCGGCCCGGTCGAACTGATCGCGGCGATGCGCAAGATCCAGTCGCAATCCACCTCGAACCCCTGCTCGATCAGCCAGTGGGCCGCGGTCGAGGCTCTGAACGGCACTCAGGCGTTCCTGGCCCCCAACAACGTGATCTTCAAACGCCGCCGCGATCTGGTTGTTTCGATGCTGAACCAGATCGACGGCCTCACCTGCCCCACGCCCGAGGGCGCGTTCTATGTCTATCCCTCGATCGCCGGACTGATCGGCAAGACCACGCCTGCCGGCACGGTCATCGACTGCGACGAGGCATTCGCAACCGCCCTGTTGCAGGAGGCCGACGTGGCCGTGGTGTTCGGCGCGGCCTTCGGACTCAGCCCCAATTTCCGCGTCAGCTACGCCACCTCGGACCAGGCCCTGACCGAAGCCTGCACCCGAATCCAGCAGTTTTGCGCGTCGCTCACCTGACAGGAGGCCACCAGCGCGATGGAACTTCCCGAATACTACTTCCGCGTCCGCGAGAACGGCGCATTCGTCTTCCGTCTGGACTCCGAGAACCGGCAGCGCCGGATCGAGATGGAACAGATCGCGGTGGTCAACATCCGCAACGGCGAGATCAAGCCGCACGGGCAACGCCAGCTGACGCCCGCCGACACGGCCGAGATCGAACGCTGGATGGCCGAACGCAAGGCCCTGCTGGCCCGTCGCGACATCGACGACATCCACCGCACGGTGGACCAGCTGAACCTGACCGCCCACTGGGCGCAGTCCAAGGCCACGCCAGAACAGCTGGACGAAGTCACCGACGCCCTGCTGATGGCCATGCACGATCTGCGCTCGGTCCTGGTGCGCAAGAAGGCCGAACGGGCGACCAAGGGCTGACGCCTCGGGTTTGCATTGCCTTGCCGGCGATTTCCGCCCACTCTCGCGGCAATGGCTGACGGAGGGATCGCATGGGCTGGCAAGACTATCTCGACACGCATCGCGACAGGTTCGAACAGGAGCTTCTGGACTTCGTACGCATCCCGTCGGTCTCGGCCATGCCGGCGCATATGCCGGACGTGGAACGGGCCGCCGGCTGGGTGGCGGACCGGTTGCAGGCGGCGGGCCTGGAAAACGTCGCCGTCCTGCCCACTACGGGCCATCCGGCCGTCTATGCCGACTGGCTCCATGCCGGGACCGACAAACCGACCGTGCTGATCTATGGCCATTTCGACGTGCAGCCCGCCGACCCGTTCGACCTGTGGGACAGCCCGCCCTTCGACCCCGAGATCCGCGACGACCGGATGTATGGCCGCGGCGCCTCGGACGACAAGGGCGGAATGCTGATCCCGATCCTCGCCGCCGAGGCGCTTCTGGCCAGCAATCAACGCCTGCCCGTCAACGTGAAATTCCTGTTCGAAGGCCAGGAAGAGATCGGCTCGCCCGACATGCCCGCCTTCATCGCCGCGCAGGCCAAACGGCTCAGCTGCGACATGATCTTTTCCGCCGACGGCCTGCAATGGACCGCGGACGAGGCCACGCTGATCATGGGGCTCAAGGGCCTCGTCGGCGTCGAGATCTTTGTCGAAGGCCCTTCGGCCGATCTGCATTCCGGGCTGCATGGCGGCGGCATCAACAACCCGCTCATGGCGCTCAGCCAGATACTCGCCTCGATGAAGGATGCCGAGACCGGACGCATCACCATCGACGGCTTCTATGACGACGTGATCGACCTGAGCGACGAGGACCGGGCCGACATTGCCCGCGTGCCCTTCGACGAAGCCGCCTATCTTGCCGAAACCGGCGTCAGCGAAACCTTCGGAGAGCAGGGCTATTCCGTCCGCGAACGGCTCTGGGCGCGGCCCACGCTCGAAGTCAACGGCCTGACCGGCGGCTATCAGGGCGACGGCAGCAAGACGGTGCTGCCCGCCCGCGCCAGCGCCAAGATCACCTGCCGGCTGGTCGCCAACCAGACACCGGAACGGATCGCCGAGCTGATCCGCGCTCATGTCGAAACCCACACGCCCCCCGGCGTCACCGCCCGTGTCGAACATCTGTCAGGCGACGCCGATCCGTTCCTGGTTCCGCGCGGGCACAACGCCACCCAAGCCGCCGGCGAGGTGCTGGAAGAAGTCTACGGCCAAAAGCCCTTCGTGACGCGGGTCGGCGGGTCGATCCCGATCATGACGCTGTTCCTGCGCGAACTCGGCGTGCATGGGGTGATGTTCGGCTTCAGCATCGGCGACGAGAACCTGCACGCGCCGAACGAATTCTTCCGGCTCAGAAACTTCCGCCGTGGCCAGACGGCCTATTGCCGGTTGCTGGAGAAACTTGCGGGCTGAGTCCCGCGCCCGGCCCCACCTTTCGGATCACCCGGCCCCAGAACCGGACCATCAGCAGCACGCCCGCGAAGGCCAGCCCGACGACCAGCCCGGCCCAGACGCCGATCCCCTGCCACCCGTAGGTGAAGCCCAGCAGATACGACGACGGAATGCCGATCACCCAATAGCTGAGCGCCGCCATCACCATCGGCACCGCCGTATCCTGCGCCCCGCGCAACAGCCCCAGCGCCATCACCTGCGCCCCGTCCACCAGTTGGAACAGCGCCGCCATGGCCAGCAACCCGACACCGATCGCCAGGATCTCGGGGCGTTCCGGGTCGCCGGGCTCCAGAAACAACGAGATCAGCGGTTCCGCGCAGGTCAGAAACAGCACGATGGTCAGCAGGGACATGGTCAGCGACATGCCGATCACAACCAGCGCGCCGCGGGCCATATGCGCCCGGTCGCGACGGCCATAGGCGTTGCCGGCCCGGATCGTTGCCGCATTGCTGAGACCCAGATGCACCATGAACGTGGCCGAGGCGAGCTGGATCGCGATGCCATGCGCCGCCAGCGGCACGGTGCCCAGCCACCCCATCATCATCGCCGAGGCCGCGAACAGGCTGACCTCGCTCAGATTGGTCAGGCCGATGGGCACGCCCAGGCGGAAGACGCGCGCGAACATCTCCCAGTCCGGCCGCCAGACCCGCCGGAACAGTTCATGCCCGGGCAGTTCGCGCACCGCGTAGAACACGACCGCCACCAGCGACACGATCTGTGTCACCACCGAGGCGATCGCGGCGCCGGTGATGCCAAGTTCCGGCGCGCCCCAGTTGCCGAAGATCAGCGCATAATTGGTCAGTGCGTTGGCCACCGCCGCCGCGACGGTGATCCAGAACACGATCTGCGTCCGCTCCAGCGCCGCCAGATAGGACTTGAGCACCATGACCAGCAGCGCCGGCATCAGCCCCCAACCGGCCACCCGCAGATAGGCCGCCGCCAGCGCCGCCACCTCCGGCTCCTGCCCAAGGGCCAGCAGAATCGGATAGGACCACCACAAGAGCGGCATCGCGCCCGCCGCGAACAGGATCGACAGCCACAGCCCCATCCGCGTGGTGCGCCGGATACTGGTTTCGTCCTCTTCCGCCGCGGCGGCCGCCACCATCGGCATCACCGCCCAGCCGAACCCGGCCCCCAGCAGGAACAGGACGAAGAAATAGGTGCTGCCCAGCGTGACCGCCGCCAGCGCCTCGACCCCGTACCAGCCCAGCATGACGGTGTCGGTCAGCCCGATCGCGAACTGCGCCAGATGCCCGCCGATCAGCGGCAGGCCCAGAACCGCCACCGCGCGGGCGTGCTGGCCGTATGTCATGGGGGTGCTCATCCGCCCACGCTTACGAGCGGCCGGCGCCCCTGACAAGAGCCGGCGGAATTTCCTGTTCCGACGGCTGACGGGTGATAAGCTCGGCCCAGAAAGGAGGCTGTCCATGTCCGACCCGTTCGCCGACCTCATCCCCCGGGCCCGCGCCTTTCTCGACGCGCTGGCCCGCAACAATTCCCGCGACTGGTTCAACGAACACAAGGCCCGCTACGAGGCGGAGCTGAAAGCGCCCGCCACCCGGCTGCTGGATCAGGTCGCGCGGGAGATCGGCCCGGGCACCGGCACGAAACTCTTCCGCCCGCAGCGCGACGTGCGGTTCTCCAAGGACAAGACGCCGTATCACACGCATCTGCACATGCTCTGGACCCTGCCCGGCGATGGCGCGCAGCCGCCCGGCCTGTTCTTCGGCATCTCACCCGACTATGTCACTATCGGCGGCGGTGTGATGGGTTTCGACAAGACCACCCTGCCGGTGTGGCGCGACCGGGTGGACGGACCGCTGGGCCGCGACCTGCTCGCCCTGTTGGACGGCTATCGGGCCGAGGGTCTCCGGATCGCCGATCCCGAGCTGAAGCGCGTACCAGCCCCCTATGATCCGCAGCACCCGCAGGCCGATCTTCTGCGCCGCAAATCGCTGACGGTCTGGCGCGACCTCGAAGACGACGAATTTGCCCGCCCGCTCGCCGCCCTGGCGGACACACGCGCGCGGCTCGCGCCGATGACCGACATGCTCCGGCAGATCCGCTAGCACCCGCCGCAGAAACCGAACCCACGACGCGCATCAGGACAGACCATATGGACTCAAAAACGATCGAGCTGAACGGCAACCCCTTCCACCTGCGCATCTGGGGCGATCCGTCCCTGCCGCCGCTGCTGATGCTGCACGGCTTTCCTGAATATGGCGGCGCCTGGTCCGATCTCGCCCCGCACCTGTCCCACCGCTTCCACTGCATCGCGCCGGATCAGCGCGGCTATGGCCAGAGCTGGGCACCCCAGGGCGTCGAACACTACACCCTCTCCAAACTGGTCTCGGACATGGCCGCCCTGACCGACGGAACGGGGCCGGTCACGGTGCTGGGCCATGACTGGGGCGCCTCGGTCGCCTACGGGCTTGCCATGGCCCATCCCGACCGGGTCCGCCACCTGATCATCGCCAACGGCGTGCATCCGGTGCCGTTCCAGCGGGCGATGGCCGCGGGCGGGGCGCAATCCGCCGCCTCCCAATACATCAACCGCCTGCGCGAGGAACACGCCGCCGACTGGCTCGGGGCAGACAATTTCGAAAAACTGGAACAGTTCTTCCGCCACGGCATGGGGCTCGACTGGCTCTCGCCGGACCGGATGGAGGCCTATCGCACCGAATGGGCGCGCCCTGGCCGGCTGGAGGCCATGCTGAACTGGTACCGCGCCTCGCCGCTGCGCGTCGCCGCCCCCGGCCAGCCACTGACCGACCTGCCGGACCTGCCGGTCGAACGCCTGCGCGTGCGTTGCCCGCACGTGCTGATCTGGGGCCCCGAGGACCGGGCGCTCCTGCCCGAATCCACCGACGGGCTGGAAGACTTCGCGCCCGATCTCACCCGTGTCGAGATTCCCGGCACCGACCACTGGCTGCACCACCAGAAGCCCGAGGCGGTAGCCCGCGCGATCCTCACCTGGACGGACGACCGCGGCTAGGCGCTCCGCCCCAAGGCCAAGAGGGGCAGCGGCCCTGCCATGCCGAACCTTGCGTCATGCGTCATCCTCCCAGCTGTAGGCCCAGTGTTTCAGCCCCGTCCGGCCCTCATCCGTGAGTTCGTAGACACCGGTTCCGACCCGTTCGAACCAACCGTAGTGGTTCACCCGCATCAGCCGTGTCGCCTGCGGCACGCCGGTGGCCTTGGCGACCGCGGCACCTCGCGCCGCACCGTTCTCGGCCAGATAGGCGGCGCAGCGCAGGGCATCCTGGCGATAGGCCGTCACGATCCCGTGCCGGGTTGCGCCGCCCGAATTGGGATCGCCCTGCAACCTGTCGAACTCCCGCAACAGGCGCGCCGACCGCTTGCGCGACTTGCGTGGCGCATGGGGGCCGGGATCGCAATGCACCTCGGTACGGCCATCCCCTCGCACGGTGATCAGACCCAGCCCCAGACGGCGGCAGAGCGCCAGATTGTCCCGCAGGGCCCGGCGTGCCGCCCGCCCGTCGGGCCGCAGGACCGCGACATAGACCTGGTCGGTGATCTTCAGCCGCGCGATGGCCTGATGGTAGAGCGCCAGCGAAAACCGCAGTTTCAACTCGACGATGACCGGCGCCTCTGCGCCGCGCCGCGCGACGACATCGGCGGCGCCGACCTCGCCCTTCACCTCGTATCCCTGCCGTTCCAGCAGCGCCTTGACCGGCACATACAGATCCTGCTCGCGCTTCATGGCCGCATGCTAGACGCATTCCGGCCAAGTACACAATTCACGCGCGCCGGTGTCGCCCTCTGACCAACCGTCGCATCGTGTCCGGCGGCAGGTGACAACCCGGAGTCCGCGCCCTATAAGGCGCCAAAATTTCAACACAGGACGCTGACATGACCATCCAGGTATTTGGACACAAATCCCCCGACACCGATTCCACCGGCTCCGCCATTCTCTGGGCCTGGTATCTGAACGAAGTCGAGGGCGAAAAGGCCGAAGCCGTGCTGCTGGGCGAGCCCAACACCGAGGCCGCCTACATGCTGAAGCGCTGGGATCTGCCCAAGCCGCGCATCATCGCGGATGTTGACGCCGGCGCGCCGGTCGTGATCGTCGATACCAACAACCCCGCGGAACTGCCGGACAACATCAACAAGGCCGACATCCGCGCGATCATCGATCACCACAAACTGGCCGGCGGGCTGGAAACCAAGGGACCGATCGACATCACTGTGCGGCCGCTGGCCTGCACCGCCACGATCATGCTCGACCTCATGGGCGGCGACGCCGACAGGATGCCCGTCTGGGCCAAGGGCGCGGCGCTGACCTGCATCCTGTCGGACACGCTGGAATTCCGCTCGCCGACGACCACCCCCCACGACCGCGCAGTTGCCGAAAAACTCGCCAAGGATCTGGGCATCGACATTCCGGGCTATGCCGCCGAGATGTTCGCCGCCAAGTCGGACGTGTCGTCCTTTTCGGACGGCGAACTGCTGCGCATGGACAGCAAGGAATACGAGGTGGACGGCACCAAGTTCCGCGTTTCGGTCCTGGAAACCACCGCGCCCGGCGTGCTGATGGACCGCAAGGCCAGCCTGATGGAGTCGATGGTCGAGGTCGCCAGGGAAGATGGCGTCGACCAGGTGCTTCTGTTCGTCATCGACATTCTCAACGAAGAGGCGACCCTGCTGGTGCCGAACGATCTGGTCAAGGGCGTGGCCGAAAAGAGCTTCGGCGCGACCGTCAGCGGCGACACCGTGGTCCTGCCCGGCATCATGAGCCGCAAGAAACAGATCATCCCCAATCTCAAGGTCTGAGTTCGGCCGGCAGACCGCGTTGAGGGGCGCCCCGCCAAAGGCGCCCCTTTGCGTTCTTCTTCGCCCCCTGCTGAACGCGTCACGGGGTGGCATTCCCGCCCAAGCTTTGCCATAGCTGACCCATACTCCATCTCGCCCGCCGGAGGTTCCCATGACCCAGATCATCGATTCGCTGTCCGACGTAGCCGACCGGTACAAGGCGCTGTTCGTCGATCTTTGGGGCTGCGTGCACAACGGCATCACCGCCTTCCCCGAGGCGGTCGCCGCGCTCAGGGACTATCGCGCCACGGGCGGCAAGGTCGTTCTCGTGACCAACTCGCCCAAACCCCGCGCCGGTGTGGCGGTGCAACTGGCCCAGTTCAAGGTGCCCGAGGACGCCTATGACACCATCGCGACCAGTGGCGATTCCGCCCGGTCGGCGATGTTCCAGGGCGCGGTCGGCCGCAAGGTCTATTTCATGGGCGAATGGGAGCGCGATGCCGCTTTCTTCGAACCGCTGAAACTGCTCGACCACCCCATCGAAATCGAGCGCGTGCCGCTGGATCAGGCCGAGGGCATCGTTTGCTGCGGCCCGTTCGACCCGCATGCGGATCCGAGCGTGAACCGGCCCGAGTTCCTCTATGCCAAGCAGGTGGGCCTCAAGCTGCTGTGCGCCAATCCGGACATCGTGGTGGACCGCGGCGACGTGCGCGAATGGTGCGCCGGGGCGCTGGCCCGGCTGTATGCCGAGATGGGCGGCGAAAGCCTCTACTTCGGCAAGCCCCACCCGCCCATCTACGACCTGGCCCGCCGCAGGCTGGCCGCTCTGGGGGTCGATATCGCCGATGCGGACATTCTCGCCATTGGCGACGGCCCGCATACCGACATCGCCGGCGCCATCGGCGAAGGACTCGATTCCCTGTTCATCACCGGCGGACTGGCCGCATTCGAGACGAAAACATCGGTCCAGCCGGACCGGGATGCGTTAACAGCCTATCTGGAAAAGGAAAAAATGAGCCCGACCTATGCGATGGGGGGTTTGCGCTAGCAGAAAAAGGACTTGATTTTCTGCGCCTGCGAAGTAATAAAGTTGCCACAAGATGGCCGGTTGTGACGTTTTGTTGCCCGGACGTGACTGCGAGAGGGCGACATGTTGGACAATCTTCCGCGCGGAACGATCTGCATCGAGGACATCGAGATGGGCATGACCCGTCACCTGCGCAAGGTGGTGACGGACGAGGATATCGAGATGTTCGCCAAGGTGTCCACCGACCGGAATCCGGTGCATCTGGACGACGACTATGCCCGCGACACGATCTTCGAAGGCCGGATCGCCCACGGAATGCTGACCGCCGGCCTGATCTCCGCCGTCATCGGAGAACAGCTGCCGGGCCATGGCACGGTCTATATGGGCCAGTCGCTCAAGTTCCTCGCCCCGGTACGCCCCGGCGACACCGTTCATGCCGAGGTCAAGGTGATCGACATCGACATTGCCAAACGTCGCGTCCGCCTGGATTGCCATTGCTCGGTCGATGGCAAGAAAGTGCTGGTCGGCGAGGCGATGGTGCTGGCTCCGTCGCGCAAGTTCGACTGATCGCCTGAAGTCTTTGCAGGTTCAAACAGGGGCGTTGCCCCTCTTGCCCTGCGGGCAATTCACCCCAGGGTATTTCTGACCAGAAAGAAGCGGCAATTTCGCGCTTGCTTCTTTCTGGTTTCAAATACCCCAGGGAGTTTGAGGGACAGCGTCCCTCAACAAAAACAAAAAAAGAGCGCGCCGAAGGCGCACCGCATGATGGCCGATCACGGCGCTGTGGTTTCAGGGTTTGCGCGCCTTTCCGCGCGCCTTCAGCACACCCGACTCCAGAATGATCTCGGACACCAGGTGCTCGCGCCGATACGCCATCACATGGACGCCGGAAACGCCCGCGATTTCGCGGATCTGCTGGATGAGTTCGATGCAGATCCTCTTGCCCTCTTCCGATGGGTTCCGGGCCTGCTCCATGCGCGCGATCACGTCGTCCGGGATGTGAATCCCGGGCACGTTGCTCCGCATCCAGCGCGCCGCCTTGGCGGAAGCGACCGGACCGACGCCGGCGATGACATGGACGCGTTCATCCAGCCCCGCGTCCCGCACCCGCGCCATGAATTTCTCGAACAGCGGGATGTCGTAGATGTAGTTGGTCTGGATGTACTCCGCCCCTGCCTCCACCTTCTTGGCCAGGCGGTCGGGGCGCCATTCATAGGGCGGGATGCACGGATTCTCGGCCGCGCCCAGGAACAGCTGCGGCGGGCGCGTGATTTTGCGGCCCGACAGGAACCTGCCCTGATCGCGCATGGTGCGGATGGTGCGCAGCAGCGTCAGGGAATCGAAGTCGAAGACCGGCTTCGCCCCGGGCTGATCGCCTACGCCCACCCCATCGCCGGTCAGGCACAGCACGTTGCTGACCCCCAGCGCGGCGGCGCCCAGAACATCGCCCTGAATGGCGATCCTGTTCCGGTCGCGGCACGAGATCTGGTAGACCGGCGAATATCCCGCCCGCGTCAGCAGGGCGCAGATCCCGATCGATGACATGTGGCAGTTGGCGCCCGATGCGTCCGTCGCGTTGATCGCGTCGGCCACCTCGCCCAGGGGCTGCGCGGCCTGGAACACGTCCTCGGGGTCGGCGCTGTCCGGCGGGTTTAGCTCTGCCGTCACCGCGAAACGCCCCGACCGCAAGACGCGCTCGAGCCGGCTGTGGGACACGTACCCGTCGGGCGTCGGAACGTAACCGGACGGTTCGACCGACTTGTCGCCGGCGGCGCTCATGATCCGCCCTCGTGACGGGTCGCCCGCGGCGGTTCCTCGGCCAACGGTGCGGCCGAGGGTTCGTTCCTGCGGGCTTCGGGAAAGGCCTGCGCCAGGGTCAGCCGCGCGGCGTCGCGGGCCTCGCGGCGTTTGGCGGCGATCTCGCGGCTGACGCGCAGCCACGAGGACGAACCCTGCAGCGAGTGCTCGACCGGCGGCAGAACCTGCCTGATCCGCGCCTGCCCCTCGCGCATCCGGCTGGCGCCGTCCCAGGCCAGAACCCAGACGCATTTCATCTGCGGCTTGACCTCGCAATAGCCGCCGTCGCGCACCCCGCCACACGGCCCGTTGCGCAGCTGTTTCGGGCAGTTCATCGGGCAGGACATGCCGGTCGAGGACAGCACGCATTGCCCGCACATCTTGCAGTCGAACAACGGAACCTTGATGCATTTCTCCAGCAGCGCGATGGGCCGCTCCACCCGGTTGTAGCCGATTTTCGCAAACAGCGGATCCAGCGCCACCATGCCCCGTTCGACCCGCTTGTAGATCCATTCGAAAGCCCGGGCGTGGCGAATTGCAAAGAGACGCAGCCGATACATGTTGCATATCCTCGGGCAGAATCGGCCGACACCTCGACCGGATTGCGATTTGCTGTCTGAGCGCGGACGATTGGAGCGTCCGGACCCCAAGTTTACACCCCGGCGATTTTTCAGATCAAGCAAGGGTTTCAGGCTGGCGGCACGCTCGGTTCGGAGGCAAGGCCCGGTTTGCCGGGACGCTCGGTTCGGCGACACCAGGGCCGCGACGGGCCAATTGGGAACTCCTGCTTGAACCCCGCCGCATGTCCCGCTACGCAGACGCTCATGCGGATCGTTCGGGACTATCAATTCGTCGAGGATCAGGATCGCGGCGCCAGCGTCGCGATCGGCAATTTCGACGGGGTGCATGTCGGCCATCAGTCGGTGATCGACCTGGCCCGCACCGCGGCGCCGCATATGCCGCTGGGCGTCCTGACCTTCGAGCCGCATCCGCGCGAATTCTTCGCCCCCGGCAGCCCGCCCTTTCGCCTGATGCGCGGCAACACCCGCGCCCACCGGCTGGAAAAGCTCGGGGTCGAAAAACTCTACGAACTGCCGTTCAACGCCGCGCTGGCCGGGCTTTCGCCCGAAGCCTTCGCCCGCAACGTGATCTGCGACGGGCTGGGGCTGGCGCATGTGGTCGTCGGCGCCGATTTCTGCTTTGGCAAGGGGCGCAGCGGCGACGCGCAGGACATGGTCCGGTTCGGCCGCGAGATGGGGTTCGGCGTCACCGTCGCGCCGCTGCTGGAGCGGACCGACAAGGTGGTGTCCTCGACCGCGATCCGCACCGCGCTGACCGAGGGCCGCCCGCGCGACGCCGCCGCCATGCTGGGCCATTGGCACCGGATCGAAGGCACCGTCGTAGGCGGAGAGCAGCGCGGGCGCGAACTGGGCTTTCCGACCGCGAACATGTCCATCGAGGGGCTGCACCAACCCCGGTTCGGCGTCTATGCCGTGCTGGTCGATGTTCTGGACGGCCCGCATCGGGGCAGCTATCACGGCGCCGCATCCGTCGGGGTCCGGCCGATGTTCAAGGGCGAACAGCCCAATATCGAAACCTACCTGTTCGACTTTTCCGGCGATCTCTACGGCGCCACCCTGTCGGTCGGGCTGGTCGACTACCTGCGCCCGGAAATGACCTTTGACGGGCTCGACGCCTTGACCGCGCAGATGGATGCGGATTGCGCCAGGGCGCGCGCGATCCTGGCCGCGCCATGACCCGCGATCCCATCGACCGCTCGGGCCTCGCCCCGCGTTTCTGGGAGCGCAAGCCGCTCAAGCAGATGAACGCCCGCGAGTGGGAGGCGCTGTGCGACGGCTGCGGCAAATGCTGTCTCAACAAGCTCGAGGACGAGGACAGCGGTCAGGTCGCGCTCACCTGCGTGGCCTGCCGTCTGCTCGACGACGAGACCTGCCGCTGCACCCAGTACGAGATCCGGCATCACTTCGTGCCCGAATGCATCGTGATGCGCCCGGACAACATCGACACCCATGCCTACTGGATGCCGCGGACCTGCGCCTACCGGCTTTTGTGGGAAGGCAAGCCGCTCTACGACTGGCACCCGCTGATCTCGGGCACGCCCGACAGCGTGCACGAGGCGGGAGTCTCGGTGCGCCGGCGCACCGTTTCGGAATTCGAAACGCCCGAGGACGAGTGGGAAGACTACATAATCGAGGAGCCGACCTGATGTTTTTTGCCTCCGACAATTCCGGGCCCGTGCATCCCGAGGTGCTGACGGCGTTGGCCGACGCCAACCGGGGTTATGCCATGGCCTATGGCGCCGACCCGCAAATGAACGAGGTGCGCGACCGGATCCGCGGCATCTTCGAAGCGCCGGGCGCCGCCGTCTACCTCTTGACCACCGGAACCGCGGCAAACGTGCTGGCACTGGCCACCCTGTCCAATCCGTGGGAAACCGTGTTCTGCGCGCCCGTGTCGCATATCCACGAGGACGAGTGCAACGCGCCCGAATTCTACAGCGGCGCCAAGCTGACGCTGGTTCCCGGCGGCGACAAGATGACCCCCGACGCCCTGCGCGGCGCGATCCGCGCGGAAGAGACCCGCGGCGTGCACGGGCCGCAGCGCGGACCGGTGTCGATCACCCAGGTCACCGAACGCGGGTCGGTCTATACGCTGGAGGAATTGCAGGCCCTGTGCGGCGTGGCCAAGGAATTCGGCCTGCCGGTCCATATGGACGGCGCGCGCTTTGCCAATGCGCTGGTCGCGCTCGATTGCTCGCCTGCGGACATGACCTGGAAGGCCGGCGTGGACGCGGTGAGTTTCGGCGGCACCAAGAATGGTCTGATGGGAGTCGAAGCGGTCATCTTCTTCGACGAATCCAAGGCCTGGGAATTCGAACTGCGCCGCAAGCGGGGGGCGCATCTGGTGTCCAAGCACCGGTATCTGTCGGCGCAGATGGCGGCCTATCTGCGCGACGACCTGTGGCTGCGATCGGCGCGCCAGGCCAACGCCAGTTGCGCGCGGCTCGCCGACGGGTTGCGGGCGGCCGGGGCCGCGTTCCTGCACGAACCGCAGGCCAACATGATCTTTGCCAGCTTCCCGCGCAGCACCCACGAACGCCTGCACGCGGCCGGGGCGGTCTATCACCTGTGGGGCGCCGAGCTGGACGGGGACGACGCGGATGAAATGCTCGCCTGCCGGCTGGTCTGCGACTGGTCGACCGATCCCGCGCAGATCGACGCGTTTCTGGCCCTGCTCTGACAGGCGAAGTGTCAGGGTGCCTTGCGCGCCCAGAACGCCCGGATGCGATCGGCGGTCTGCCCCGGATGCGAGATCGGCAGCATGTGCCCTGCCCCGTCGATCACGACGCTCTCCGCATCCGGCAGGCGGCGGGCCAGACCCTCGTTGATGGCTGCCATGACCGGATGGGTCAGGCTGCCGCGCAGCAGCAGCACCGGCATCGCGGCGCGCGCCAGCTTGCCCGGAGTCAACAGCCCGGCACGATCCTCGAACAGCGCCGCGTCCACCGTCGGCACCACATGGATGCCCCGGATCATCGCGGCGCGGGTGCTTTCCGGCAACTGCGGCCAACGCGGGCTGTGCTCGGTGCTCCACATCCGGTTGAACAGCCGCGCCGCAAGGGCTTCGTCCCCGGCCGCGAGCGCCTCCAGATAGGGTCGCGCGTCCTGCGCGTGCCGCTCGATCAGGTCCGGCGCATCCCGGACCGCCACCGCAAAGAAGACCGGCTCGACCAGAACGGCACTGCGCACCAGATCGGGGCGCTCGACCGCCAGGCGCAGCGCCACCGTCGCGCCAAAGGAATGGCCGATCAGGTCCATCGGCTCGGTCAACTGGGTTTCGGCGATCTCGGTGATCCGGTCCTGGAAATCCCCCACCCGGTCCCAGTCGGGACTGCGCCCGTGCGACAGCATGTCGGGGGCGACCATGCTGGCCTCCTCCGCCAGGCATCCGGCCAGGCCCTTCCACGCGCCCGAATGGGCGATGGTGCAGTGCAGCGCCAGTACCCGGCGCGGGCCATGTCCCAGCTTGCGCAGATGAAAGGGCTGCCGCAGGGCGGCGTGATCCTTCACCCTTTCAACTCCGCCAGATGGGCGTCGAGATCGTCCAGCCGGTCCTGCCCCCAGAACCGCTGGTCATCGGGCGTGATGTAGAACGGCGCGCCGAACACCCCCCGCTCCACCGCTTCTTCGAGGTTCGCCGCATAGGTCTCGGCCCCGACCAGCAGTCCGCTGTCCGCGAGGTTCGGATCGAACCCGGCCTGCACCAGACACTCCCGGATCACCGCATCCTCGGCGATGTCCTTGTCCTCGGCCCAGCAGGCCCGCAGAAACGCATGGCACAGCTTGCCGACATCGCCCGAGCCGTCCCGGATGGCGGTGATGATCGCGTAGGACGACGGTGCCGCGTTGGTCGGCCAATGCGCCGGCTGCAGGTTGAACGGCATCCCGAGCTTTCTGGCCTGCCGCACCAGTTCCTGCGCCCGGTATTCGATGCGCGAAGGATGACGCTCCTTGGGAGGCGTCCCTCCGGTCCGGCCGAACAGGGCGATAATGTCCAGCGGCTTGTAGGCGATGCGCGCCCCGTGGCGGTCCGCAATGGCCTCCAGACGCAGCCCGGCCAGATAGGAATAGGGCGACAGTGTCGCAAAAAAGTAGTCAATATCGGCCATGTTGACTTTCTCCGCTGCTGAACCTTTGCGGGACGGTAAGCCCATGTTAAGCGGTGTCAACATCACGAATCTGTCACAAAGCCGTCGCTGCCCGGGGATCACTGACAATGCCTTCTCTCAACGAACCCAAGCTCATCGCTGGGAACGCCAACCTGCCGCTGGCCAATTCCATCGCCCGTCGCATGACCCTGTATCGCGGGGTGGATCAGGATCTCGTCACCGCACGGGTCGAGCGGTTCAACGACGGCGAGATCTTCGTCGAGGTGTTCGAGAACGTCCGAGGCGAGGACATGTTCATCATCCAGCCCACCTCGAATCCGGCCAACGACAACCTGATGGAACTGCTGATCATCGCCGACGCGCTGCGGCGCTCCTCGGCCGCCCGGATCACCGCCGTGATCCCCTATTTCGGCTATGCCCGCCAGGACCGGCGCACCAAGGCCCGCACACCGATCTCGGCCAAGCTGGTGGCCAACATGCTGACCGGCGCCGGTATCGAACGGGTGCTGACCATGGATCTGCACGCGGCGCAGATCCAGGGCTTCTTCGATATTCCGGTGGACAACCTCTATGCCTCGCCGATCTTCGCGCTAGACGTGAAGAACCAGTTCAAGGGGCGCATGGCCGACCTTATGGTGGTCTCGCCCGACGTGGGCGGGGTGGCGCGGGCGCGGGAACTGGCCAAGCGGATCAACGCGCCGCTGAGCATCGTGGACAAACGCCGCGAAAGCCCCGGCGAGGTGGCCGAGATGACGGTGATCGGCGAGGTGAAGGACAAGATCTGCTTGATCGTGGACGACATCTGCGACACCGCGGGAACGCTCTGCAAGGCCGCGCAGGTGCTGTCCGACAACGGCGCGAAGGAAGTGCACTCCTACATCACCCACGGCGTCATGAGCGGACCCGCCGTCGAGCGCGTGACGAAATCGGTCATGAAATCGCTGGTCATCACCGACACCATCCAGCCCACGGACGCCATTGCGAACGCGCCCAACATCCGTGTCGTGCCCACCGCCCCGATCTTTACCCAGGCGATCCTGAACATCTGGAACGGCACCAGCGTGTCGTCCCTGTTCGAAGACAAGACCCTGACGCCGATCTACGAATCCCTCTACCACATGGATTGAACACGTCCCGGAGATCCCGGTCCGGCCAACCTGGTTGTGCGCCTTCGGCGCGCTCATTTCTTTGATTGTTGAGGGACGCTGTCCCTCAAACTCCCTAGGGTATTTGAAACCAGAAAGAAGCACAAAGCGAAACCCCGGCTTCTTTCTGGTCACAAATACCCCGGGGTGAATTGCCCGAAGGGCAAGAGGGGCAGCGCCCCTGCGGCCGGCCTCGGTTTCAATAGAAGGATCACCCGGGGCTAGGAGATGTCCCAATCGTCCTCATGGGCCAGCTCGCCTATGGCCAGCCAGGCAATCCGGATGCGCGCGATCCGGGTGTCCGACCAGGTGCGGAACACCGCGTCGAAGCCCGCGCGGGTCACGTTCTCGGCGTGCAGTTCGGCGCGCAGGGCCGAGGAGTTGTCCACGTCCCAAAGCGAGACGGTCAGCTGGACCAAGGGCGGCGTGCGGAAGGACTCGCTGAACCGAACCGGCCGGCGCCGTTCCCGCGGACCGGCGCCCGTCCACATCTCGCCGCCGTCTTCGAACTCGGAAAACAGGACGGTTTCACCCTGATCCACGCCGATCGGATGCGAATGAAAACTCCTCATGTGTGCCGTCTTACCCCTGAATACCTGTACCGAAACGCGACTCTCTCACCGATCATCGAAAACAATGCGGCCCCGCCATGGCGGGGCCGTGCCGAAAATCCGTCGCGGCCGGCGCATCAGAGGCTCATATGGGTTCCCAAGGCTTCCATATCGGCCAGCAGCTTGGCGGCGTCGTCGACGATGGTCTGATCGTCGCCGTTTTTGGCCGCCTCGTGGGAGGCGCGCGCCTCGGCGATCAGGTCGTCCAGATGCGACCGGGTCACTTCGGACACGGGGATGGCCTTTTCCGCCAGCACCGACAGGCCGTCGCCGTTGATCTGCGCGAAGCCTCCGGTCACCAGGTATTCGCTGGAGCCTTCGGGCGACTCGACCTTGAGGATGCCCGGCCTCAGCGTGGTGATGGTGGGGGCATGATCGGGCATCGCCGTCATGTCCCCGTCCGCGCCGGGGATCTGGACCGCGCTGGCCTGAAGCGAAGCAAGACTCCGCTCCGGGCTGACGAGGTCGAATTGCATCGTGTTTGCCATCAGGGACACTCCTTAGGCGGCAGCTGCAGCCATGCGCTCGGCCTTGGCGATCACTTCGTCGATGCCGCCGACCATCAGGAAGGCCGCTTCGGGCAGGTGGTCGAATTCGCCGGCCACGACGCGCTTGAACGAGTCGATGGTGACTTCCAGCGGAACCTGCACGCCAGGCGAGCCGGTGAAGACCTCGGCCACGTCGAACGGCTGCGACAGGAAACGCTCGATCTTGCGGGCGCGGGCCACGGTCAGCTTGTCCTCTTCGCTCAGTTCGTCCATGCCGAGAATGGCGATGATGTCCTGCAGCGACTTGTAGCGCTGGAGGATGTTCTGAACGTCGGTCGCGACCTTGTAATGCTCTTCACCGACGATGGCCGGGTCAAGCAGGCGCGAGGTCGAGTCGAGCGGGTCCACCGCCGGGTAGATCCCCTTTTCCGAGATCGCACGGTTGAGAACGGTGGTTGCGTCCAGGTGGGCGAACGAGGTGGCCGGCGCGGGGTCGGTCAGGTCGTCCGCGGGCACGTAGATCGCCTGCACCGAGGTGATCGAGCCGGTCTTGGTCGAGGTGATGCGCTCCTGCAGGGCGCCCATGTCGGTGGCCAGCGTCGGCTGGTAGCCCACCGCCGACGGAATGCGGCCGAGCAGGGCCGACACTTCGGAGCCCGCCTGCGTGAAGCGGAAGATGTTGTCGACGAAGAACAGAACGTCGGTGCCCGACTGGTCGCGGAACTGCTCGGCCAGGGTCAGACCGGTCAGCGCCACGCGCGCACGCGCCCCCGGAGGCTCGTTCATCTGGCCATAGACCAGGGCCACCTGGCTTTCGCTGAGGTTGTCGGGCTTGATAACGTTCGATTCGATCATTTCGTGATACAGGTCGTTGCCTTCACGGGTCCGTTCACCGACGCCGGCGAACACCGAGAAGCCCGAGTGCACCTTGGCGATGTTGTTGATCAGTTCCATGATCAGAACGGTCTTGCCAACGCCGGCGCCGCCGAACAGGCCGATCTTGCCGCCCTTGGCATAGGGGGCCAGCAGGTCCACCACCTTGATGCCGGTGACCAGGATTTCCGACTCGGTCGACTGGTCCTCGAACTCGGGGGCCGGCTGGTGAATGGCGCGGGTCTCGGTCGCCTCGACCGGGCCCTTCTCGTCGATCGGCTCGCCGACCACGTTCAGGATGCGGCCCAGGGTGGCATTGCCGACCGGAACCGAGATCGGGCCGCCGGTGTCGGTCACTTCGGCGCCGCGGACCAGACCTTCGGTCGCGTCCATCGCGATGGTGCGGACGGTGTTTTCGCCCAGGTGCTGGGCGACTTCCAGCACCAGCCGCTTGCCGTTGTTCTCGGTTTCCAGCGCGTTCAGAATTTCAGGCAGCTGATCGTCGAAGTGCACGTCGACGACGGCCCCGATGATCTGCGTGACTTTGCCTTTTGCATTCGCCATGTTTCGTCTCCGGTTTGTCTCTACAGCGCTTCGGCGCCGGAAATGATTTCAATCAGCTCGTTGGTGATCACGGCCTGACGCGAGCGGTTGAACTGGATCGTCAGCTTGTCGATCATCTCGCCCGCGTTGCGCGTCGCGTTGTCCATCGCGGACATCCGTGCACCCTGTTCCGAGGCCCCGTTTTCAAGCAGCGCCGAGAAGATCGCGGTCGCGACTCCCTTGGGCAGCAAGTCGGCCAGAATGGCCTCTTCGCTGGGCTCATAGTCGAACACCGCGCCGCCTTCGTCGCCCTCGGTCTCTTCGAACGAGGCCGGGATGATCTGTTGCGCGGTCGGGATCTGGGTGACGACGTTCTGGAACTTCGAGAAGAAGATCGTGGCGACGTCGAATTCACCGGTGTCGAACCGCGACAGGATGTCCTTGGCGATGTCCTGCGCATTGGCATAGCCGATGCGCTTGACCTCGCTCAGGTCGATATGGCCCACGAACAGCCCGCCATAGTCGCGCTTGAGCGCATCGCGCCCCTTTTTGCCGACCGTCAGGATCTTGACGGTCTTGCCCTCGGCGCGCAGTTCGTCGGTTTTGGCGCGGGCCAGCTTGGCGATGTTCGCGTTGAACCCGCCGCACAGGCCCCGCTCGGCTGTCAGCACGACCAGCAGGTGAACGTCGTCGCTGCCGGTGCCGCGCAGCAGCTTGGGGGCGCTGTCACTGCCCCCGACCGATGCCGCCAGCCCCGCCATCACCGCATTGAACTGCTCGGCATAGGGGCGGGCGTTTTCGGCGGCTTCCTGGGCGCGGCGCAGTTTCGCGGCCGCGACCATCTGCATGGCCTTGGTGATCTTGCGGGTCGATTTGACCGACTCGATCCTGTTTTTCAGATCCTTAAGACTTGGCATCGCCGCGTCTCCTCAAGCGAAGGTTGCGGCGAATTCGTCCAGCGCAGCCTTGATCCGGTCGGCGGCCTCACCCTTGATCTTGGGATCCTCGTCGGTGATCCACTGCAGCAGGTCCGCGTGCTTGCCGCGCAGATGCGCCAGCAGCCCGGCCTCGTAGCGGCTGACATCGGAAACCGGGATCTTGTCCAGGTACCCGTTGGTGCCGGCAAAGATCACGCAGACGATCTCGGCGTTGGTCAGCGGCGAATACTGCGGCTGCTTCATCAGTTCGGTCAGACGCGCACCGCGGTTCAGCAGCTGCTGGGTTGCGGCGTCGAGGTCGGATCCGAACTGCGCAAACGCTGCCATCTCACGGTACTGGGCCAGTTCCAGTTTCACCGGGCCGGCGACCGACTTCATCGCATCGGTCTGGGCCGACGAACCCACGCGCGACACGGACAGACCGGTGTTCACGGCGGGGCGGATGCCCTGGTAGAACAGTTCTGTCTCCAGGAAGATCTGGCCGTCGGTGATCGAGATCACGTTGGTCGGGATGAACGCCGACACGTCGCCGCCCTGGGTTTCGATGATCGGCAGCGCGGTCAGCGACCCGGCGCCGAAATCCTCGTTGAGCTTGGCCGAACGCTCCAGCAGGCGCGAGTGCAGGTAGAACACGTCGCCCGGATAGGCTTCGCGCCCCGGCGGGCGGCGCAGCAGCAGCGACATCTGGCGATAGGCCACGGCCTGTTTCGACAGGTCGTCATAGATAATGAGCGCGTGGCGGCCGTTGTCGCGGAAGAATTCGGCCATCGCGGTTGCGGCATAGGGGGCCAGGAACTGCATCGGCGCCGGGTCCGAGGCGGTTGCGGCCACGACGATCGAATATTCGATGGCGCCGGATTCCTCCAGGCGCTTCACCAGCTGCGCCACGGTCGAGCGCTTTTGCCCGATGGCGACATAGACGCAGTAGAGCTTCTTGCTCTCGTCATCGCCCGCGGCTTCGTTGTAGACCTTCTGGTTCAGGATGGTGTCCAGCGCCACGGCGGTCTTGCCGGTCTGGCGGTCGCCGATGATCAGCTCGCGCTGGCCGCGGCCGATCGGGATCATCGCGTCCACCGATTTCAGGCCGGTCGCCATCGGCTCGTGAACCGAGCGGCGCGGGATGATGCCCGGCGCCTTGACATCCGCGACGCCTCGCTGGGTTGCGTTGATCGGACCCTTGCCGTCGATGGGGTTGCCCAGGCCGTCAACCACGCGGCCCAGCAGCTCGTCGCCGATCGGAACGTCCACGATCGAGTTGGTGCGCTTGACGGTGTCGCCTTCCTTGATGTCGCGGTCCGACCCGAAGATCACGACGCCGACGTTGTCGCTTTCCAGGTTCAGCGCCATGCCCATGATGCCGCCGGGGAATTCGACCATCTCGCCGGCCTGCACGTTGTCGAGGCCATAAACACGGGCAATCCCGTCACCGACGCTCAGCACCCGGCCGATCTCGGCCACTTCCGCTTCCTGACCAAAGTTCTTGATCTGGTCCTTCAGGATTGCAGAAATCTCTGCAGCTTGGATTCCCATTTATCCGACCTCTTTCATTGCATTCTGTAGGGAGTTGAGCTTGGAGCGGATCGAACTGTCGATCATCCGCGAGCCCACTTTGACGACAAGACCGCCGATAAGGCTTTCATCGACGGTCGCATTGATTGTCACGGTCTTGCCCACACGCTCGCTCAGCGTCTTGGACAGCTTGTCCATCTGGGCCTTGGTCAGGGCCTTGGCCGAGGCGACCTCGGCGGTCACCTCGCCGCGCTCGTCGGCCAGCATGTCGCGCAGGGTCTTCAGCAGCTGCGGCACCACGAACAGGCGGCGCTTTTGCGCCATCAGACCCAGCGAATTGCGCAGGATGGCATTCAGCCCCATCTTGTCGGCGATCGTGGTGATCGCGGCCTCCTGATCGGCGCGCGTCACCAGCGGCGACGCGATCAGGTCGCGCAGATCGGCGCTTTCGCCCAGGGCGGCGGCCAGATCGTTGATGCCGGATTCCAGACCCGCAAGGTCGTTGTTCTCTTTCGCGATCTCGAAGATCGCCGTGGCATAGCGTTCCGCGATGCCTGCGGAAATCGAAGCTGGTTCGGACACGTCCACCCTTCCGATATTCTGGGCCCCGACATGGCGCAGCGGCCGCTGCATCGGGGCGTGAAGAAGCCCTGCCAGGACGGCAGGGCGCCAAAATCACCGGGGATGTAGCAGAGCGTTCCCTACGTCGCAATATACTATAGCGGTAACGTAAATATCCACAAAACGTTTGATTTCAGCGCATTAGCGCAACTGCGACCCTTTGGACCCCCCTATTGGGGTGAAAAATGTTACTGGATTGCAGGTTTTTGCGATTCCTGCAGCCGGGTTTCCGCGCCGCACGACCTGCCGGGGTTCGCGGGTCCGTTCCGGCGCCCCGCGCGCTCATGCGGGCTTCAGCAAGCCATCCAGCGCCTTGATCGAGCGCGGCGCCTCATCCTTGGTGACGCTGCCTTTGGGCGGCTTGACCTGCTTGCTGGCTTCGATCATCAGCACCCCGCCCGCCATGATCGTCGGCAGGCGTTGCCCGGTCTTTTCGATCAGGTTCGCGGATTTCAGCCAGAACCTGCGATAGGACGGCGGCAGATAGAGCGCCGAACAGTGGTTTCCGGGCGCGAACTGATGGACCTTGAGCTGGGTTTCCAGCTGCCCCAGCGAATAGGGCCGCCCGTATCCGAACGGCGTCTTGTCCGACCGCGACCACAGCCCCGCCCGGTTGGGGACGATGAACAGCGCCTTGCCGCCCGGCCCCAGCGCCCGCCAGCACTCTTCCAGCAGCTGGCTCGGCCGTTCCGAGGTTTCCAGACCGTGCAGCATCACCAGCTTGTCGACATGGCCGGTTTCGATGGGCCAGCTCGTCTCCTCGCACAGGACCGAGACATTGGGCGCCCCGGCGGGCCAGGGCATCACACCCTGCGGCCCCGGCATCAGCCCGATCACGCGCCGTGCGTCGGCCAGATACGGGCGCAACAGCGGCACCGCGAATCCGAAGCCCACCACCGTCTGCCCCTGCGCCTCGGGCCAGATGTCGAGCAGGCGACCGCGGATCGCGGCCTGCGCCGCACGCCCCAGCGTGCTGCGGTAGTAGAAATTCTTCAGATCCTGCACGTCGAGATGCATTGCGGATACCGGCCCGATCAGCTTAGCTGGGCGCAGTCTAGCAACGAAAGGGCAAAAGGCCATGCCTCTTGACGTCGTCACCGTGCCGTGCCTCAGCGACAATTACGCCTTTCTGGCGCATGACCCGACCAGCGGCCAAACCGCGCTGGTGGACGCGCCCGAGGCGGCGCCGATCCTGGCCGAGCTTGCGGCGCGCGGCTGGCGGCTGAGCCACGTCCTGCTGACGCACCACCATTTCGACCATGTGGACGGTTTGGCCGAGATTCTGGCGCAGCATCCCGCACAGGTGGTCGGCGCGGCGGCGGACGCGCACCGCCTGCCGCCGCTCGATCTGGAAGTGGCCGAGGGCGACCGCTTCGAAATCGGCGGCGAGCCGGTGCAGGTCATCGACGTGTCCGGGCACACGGTCGGCCATGTCGCCTATTACATGCCCGAAAGCCGCGCGGTCTTTACCGGCGACAGCCTCATGGCCCTGGGATGCGGGCGCCTGTTCGAAGGCACCGCCCCGCAGATGTGGGAGTCGCTGAGCAAGCTGGCCGCGCTGCCCGAGGAAACAATCGTCTGTTCCGGGCATGAATACACCCAGGCCAATGGACGATTTGCCGAGACCATCGAACCGGACAATCCCGATCTGCGCCAGCGCATCGCCGACATCGCCCGCGCCCGTGCGGCCGATCGCCCCACCGTCCCCTCGTCGCTGGCGCTGGAGAAGGCCACCAACCCGTTTCTGCGTGCGGCGGAGCCGGCGATTCAGGCCCGTCTGGACATGGTCGGCGCCGAGCCCGCCGCGGTGTTCGCCGAGATCCGGGGCCGCAAGGACAGATTCTAGCCACAAAATGCTGCGCTCACGACCACGGTCACGGGAAATGTGACTGTCAAGAGCAAGAAAACCCTTGAAGCCGGGCCATGTTCAACCAAACTCTAGTACTATGAGGACATGGTTGAGCAGGGGGTTCGACCGCAACTCGCCCCCCGTTTCGGCCCAAGACAGAGGAGCACCCGCGTGCCTTCATTCTCGAGCACATTGGAACAAGCCATCCACGCGGCCCTGGCGGCCGCGAATGAACGGCGACATGAATTCGCGACGCTGGAACATCTGCTTCTGGCGCTGCTGGAAGAGCCGGACGCGGTGCGTGTCATGAAGGCGTGCAGCGTCAATCTGGACGAGCTGCGCGGCACGCTGATCGAATTCATCGACGAAGACCTGTCGAACCTCGTGACCGATATCGACGGGTCCGAAGCCGTGCCCACGGCGGCATTCCAGCGGGTGATCCAGCGCGCCGCGATCCATGTGCAAAGCTCGGGCCGCACCGAAGTGACCGGCGCCAACGTGCTGGTGGCGATATTCGCCGAACGGGAAAGCAACGCCGCCTATTTCCTGCAGGAGCAGGACATGACCCGCTACGACGCGGTGAACTTCATCGCCCACGGCGTGGCCAAGGATCCGGCCTATGGCGAAAACCGCCCCGTGACCGGCGCCGACCATTCGGAAGAGGAAGCCAAATCCGCAGGCTCGGGCGACACCGAGCAAAAGGAAAGCGCGCTCGGGAAATACTGCGTCGATCTGAACGCCAAGGCCCGGTCCGGCGAAGTCGATCCGCTGATCGGCCGCGCCGACGAGGTCGAACGCTGCATCCAGGTGCTGTGCCGCCGCCGCAAGAACAACCCGCTGCTGGTGGGCGATCCGGGCGTCGGCAAGACCGCCATCGCCGAGGGGCTGGCACACAAGATCGTCTCGGGCGAAGCGCCGGACGTTCTGTCGAACACGACGATCTATGCGCTCGACATGGGCGCGCTGCTGGCCGGAACCCGCTATCGCGGCGATTTCGAAGAGCGGCTCAAGGCCGTGGTCAGCGAATTGGAAAACCACCCCGACGCGGTGCTCTTCATCGACGAGATCCACACGGTGATCGGCGCCGGCGCCACCTCGGGCGGCGCCATGGACGCCTCGAACCTGCTGAAACCCGCCCTGCAGGGCGGCAAGCTGCGCACCATGGGCTCGACCACCTACAAGGAGTTCCGCCAGCATTTCGAAAAGGACCGCGCGCTCAGCCGGCGGTTCCAGAAGATCGACGTGAACGAACCCACGGTCGAGGACAGCATCAAGATCCTCAAGGGCCTCAAGCCCTATTTCGAGAAGCATCACGAGATCAAGTATACCGCCGACGCGATCAAGACCGCGGTGGAACTGTCGGCCCGCTACATCAACGACCGCAAGCTGCCCGACAAGGCCATCGACGTGATCGACGAGGCCGGCGCGGCCCAGCATCTGCTGGCCGAAAGCAAGCGCCGCAAGACCATCGGCGTCAAGGAGATCGAGGCGGTGGTCGCCAAGATCGCCCGCATCCCGCCCAAGAACGTCACCAAGGACGATGCCGAGCTGCTCAAGGATCTCGAAGCCTCCCTCAAGCGGGTGGTGTTCGGCCAGGACCAGGCCATCGAGGCGCTCTCCAGCGCCATCAAGCTGGCCCGCGCCGGCCTGCGCGAACCGGAAAAGCCCATCGGCAACTACCTGTTCGCGGGCCCCACCGGCGTCGGCAAGACCGAGGTCGCCAAGCAGCTGGCGGATGTGCTGGGCGTCGAGCTCCTGCGCTTCGACATGTCGGAATACATGGAGAAACACGCGGTCTCCCGCCTGATCGGCGCGCCGCCGGGCTATGTCGGCTTCGACCAGGGCGGGCTGCTGACCGATGGCGTCGACCAGCATCCGCATTGCGTGCTGCTGCTGGACGAGATCGAAAAGGCGCATCCGGACGTGTTCAACATCCTGCTGCAGGTGATGGATCACGGCGAGCTGACCGATCACAACGGCCGCACCGTGAACTTCCGCAACGTGGTGCTGATCATGACCTCGAACGCGGGCGCGCAGGAACAGGCGCAGGCCGCCATCGGCTTTGGCCGCGACCGACGCGAGGGCGAGGACACCGCCGCCATCGAGCGCATGTTCACGCCGGAGTTCCGCAACCGTCTGGATGCGGTCATCTCCTTCGCGCCGCTGCCCAAGGAGGTCATCCTGCAGGTGGTCGAGAAATTCGTCCTCCAGCTCGAAGCGCAGCTGCTGGACCGCGGCGTGACCATCGAACTGACCCGCGCGGCCAGCGAATGGCTGGCCGACAAGGGCTATGACGACAAGATGGGCGCGCGGCCGCTGGCCCGCGTGATCCAGGAGAACCTCAAGAAGCCGCTGGCCGAGGAGCTCTTGTTCGGCAAGCTCGCCAAGGGCGGCGTGGTCCGCGTCTCGGTGAAGAACGGCAAACTGGATCTGCAGATGGTCGGCCCCGGCCAGGCCCGCATTTCGGGCGACAAGCCTCCGCTGCTGACGGCGGACTGACCGTCACTACCCGTGTCTGCCGGCGCCCGCCTTGCAAGAGGCGGGCGCCTTTTCTTTCTTGGTTGCATGACATGCCGATGGCGGCGGGCGCGGGTGCGCATGCGCGAATCGTGCGCCTTCGGCGCGCTTTTCCTTGTTGTTTGTTGAGGGCCGCTGTCCCTCAAACTCCCTGGGGTATTTTCGACCAGAAAGAAGCAGGAAAGTGAGCCCGGGTATCTCTCGACCGGGCGCGGATGGGCCACGACCTCCTGTCGCGGCGCCGGCCCATCCCTGAGCGCCGCCGGCACTCAGGCGCGCCCCCGTCACCCACAAGACCTCGCGCCCCCCTTTTCCCCAACCACATCACCTGCCATAATGGGGCCAAACCCAAGAACAAGAGCAGCACCGATGCCCGAAGATCTCCTGAGCGCCGCGCCCGCCCCGACCTATGACGCCTCCGCGATCGAGGTGCTCGAAGGGCTGGAACCCGTCCGCAAACGCCCCGGCATGTATATCGGCGGCACCGACGAGCGTGCCCTGCACCACATGGTGGCCGAGATCCTCGACAATTCGATGGACGAGGCGGTGGCGGGATACGCCAACCGGATCGAGGTGGAGCTGCACGACGACTACGCCGTCACCATCCGCGACAACGGCCGCGGCATCCCCATCGACCCGCATCCCAAGTTCCCGGACAAATCCGCGCTCGAGGTGATCCTGTGCACCCTGCACGCGGGCGGCAAGTTCTCGGGCAAGGCCTATCAGACCTCGGGCGGGCTGCACGGGGTGGGCGCCTCGGTGGTCAACGCGCTGTCCGATTCGATGGTGGTGCAGGTGGCGCGCGACAAGCAGCTTTATGAACAACGCTTCTCGCGCGGGCTGCCGCTCGGCCCCGTCGAAAGGATCGGCGCCGCCCCCAACCGCCGCGGCACCACCGTGACCTTCCACGCCGACGAAGAGATCTTCGGCCACCACCGCTTCAAGCCCGCCCGCCTGTTCAAGTCGATCCGCTCCAAGGCCTACCTGTTCTCGGGGGTGGAGATCCGCTGGAAATCCGCCATCGACGATGGCGAGACACCCACCGAGGCCAGTTTCCACTTCCCCGGCGGCCTGTCGGACTACCTGAAAGAGACGATGAACGGCTCGTCCACCTATGCCGACCAGCCCTTTGCCGGCACCGTCGATTTCACCGAGAAATTCGGCACCGCCGGCAAGGTGGAATGGGCGATCAACTGGACGCCCTCGCGCGACGGCTTCATCCAGTCCTACTGCAACACCGTGCCCACCCCCGAGGGCGGCACCCACGAATCCGGCTTCTGGGCCGCGATCCTCAAGGGGATCAAGGCCTATGGCGAGCTGATCAACAACAAGAAGGCCGCCCAGATCACCCGCGAAGACCTGATCACCGGGGGCTGCGCGCTGGTCTCCTGCTTCATCCGTGAACCCGAATTCGTCGGCCAGACCAAGGACCGGCTGGCCACGGTCGAGGCGCAGCGGCTGGTGGAGAACTCGGTCCGCGACCATTTCGACAACTGGCTGGCCGCCGACACCAAATCCGCCGGCGCGATTCTCGATTTCCTGATCCTGCGGGCCGAGGAACGGCTGCGCCGCCGCCAGGAAAAGGAAACCCAACGCAAATCCGCCACCAAGAAACTGCGCCTGCCTGGCAAGCTGGTGGACTGCACCAGCCAGACCCGCGATGGCACCGAACTGTTCATCGTCGAGGGCGATTCGGCCGGCGGCTCGGCCAAGATGGCCCGCAACCGCGAGACCCAGGCGCTGCTGCCCCTGCGCGGCAAGATCCTGAACGTGCTGGGCGCGGCCAGCTCGAAACTGGGCACCAATGCCGAGATCAGCGACCTGACCCAGGCGCTGGGCGTGGGCCTCGGCACCCGGTTCAACATCGACGACCTGCGCTATGACAAGGTCATCATCATGACCGACGCCGACGTGGACGGGGCGCATATCGCCTCGCTCCTGATGACCTTCTTCTTCACCCAGATGCGCCCGATGATCGACGCGGGCCACCTGTACCTGGCCTGCCCGCCGCTCTACCGCCTGACGCAAGGCGCGAAACGCGTCTACTGCCTGGACGAGGCCGAGCGCGACATGTGGCTGGAAAAGGGCCTGGGCGGCAAGGGCAAGATCGACGTTTCCCGCTTCAAGGGCCTGGGCGAGATGGACGCC
Organism: Ruegeria sp. BHSB196; assembly: GCF_059613135.1. Classification (NCBI taxonomy): domain Bacteria; kingdom Pseudomonadati; phylum Pseudomonadota; class Alphaproteobacteria; order Rhodobacterales; family Roseobacteraceae; genus Ruegeria; species Ruegeria sp. BHSB196. The sequence goes on along the minus strand of NZ_JBXWRY010000024.1, from coordinate 8,072 downwards.
AAGGACCTGAAGGAAACCACGATGGACCCCAAATCGCGCAAACTGATCCGCGTCACCATCGACGAGGACGAACCCGGCGAGACCGGCGACCTGGTCGAACGCCTGATGGGCAAGAAACCCGAACTGCGGTTCCAGTACATCCAGGAGAACGCGCGGTTCGTGGAGGAGTTGGATGTTTGAGTAATGATCTGGGAAAGCAGGTATTGGAAAGAACCGCTGCTAATTGCGGCTGATCTAATCGAAAAAACGTCTGCTAAACTAGAACCCGACGATGACGACTTGGGCTTGGCAGAGAGAGAAATCATGTGCGGCTTCTTCGCAATCAGAAAGCTTGTCGAAGCAAAATCCAAGCTTACTAGCGACTTAGTTAACACAGAGTACCAAGTCACCAGATATTCAATTATGGTAGCAGACGGCCAGACTCATAAGATTCCTGACTTAATGAATAGACATCGAGTGGAAGAATTTTATGACTTTGAAAGCTCTCACACCGTGACATCGAAAATTGGTTATATCAGCGATCAGTTTGTTCACTCATTCATATTCAGCTTTCTGCACGATGATGACGGCTCTATCTCTCATGTTCTTTTTTCCTCCGACAAAGACAAGTCGAAGTTTTGCAATTCAATTTCAATATCTATGACTACCGAAATTTTCAGAAACTTTGGAAACAACTACCCTGATAAGCTGCAGATGAAGCTAAGTAGTTCTAGTGAGTGGCAAGTGGAGCAACCGTAGGGTGGGTTTCCAACCCACCAAGACCCGCCAACACCCGACGAATGGGCGCTTATTCTTAAACCCGCCGACGCGGCGATGCGTCAATAACCCATCCTGCCTCAACCCACGCGCCCGCCCATGCGGGCGAGTCGGGCGCTTGCATGACACTCGGCACCCCGCATGGCCCACCCAGGCCGTTTCGAACGCTCCGAAACCCCGTAGGCCGGGCTTCAGCCCGGCCCTCCCGGCCCTCCCGGCACCACCTTCTCCTCCATCCACTCCGCGATCTGCGCCGCCACCTTTTCCCATCCCGGCTCCAGGAACATGAAATGCGCGTGGCCCTCGGCGCGCAGGAACGTCCCCCGCTCCCCGTAAAGATCGGCCAGGGCGCGGCAGGTGTCGGGATTCACTGCCCGGTCCTCGGAGCCGGAGACCACCAGAACCGGGCACGTCACCTTGTCGAAATCGACCTTCATCGCCGCGTGATCGTCGAACATCCAGAAGAACATCTCGAACATCACCCGCCCGCTTTCCGCGCCCAGCCGGTCGAACACCGCGTGCTGTTGCGCCTCGGGCATCCCGTTCAGGGCAAAGGGCGCCATCAGGTCGAACTCCACCCGCATCGGCGCCTTCCAGAACGCCCCGCCCTCCATCAGCGACCGGGGGATGGCGCGTTCGTCGTCGGTCGCCGGCAGCGTTCCCCAGGGCGCGTTGGGGTTGATCAGCACGATGGCGCCGGCCAGCCCGCGCGCCGCCACCTTCTGCGCCACCACGCCCGCGATGGCATGGCCCAGGATGACCGGCCTGCTCTTCAGCCCCCGCACGAACTCGGCGATGTCGTCGGCATAGTCCATCACGCTGGTCTCGGCCAGCCGCGGGTCGGGCTCGGCCCCCGGATCACCGCCGTGATAGCGCAGCGCCGGTGTGTGCACCGTCCAGCCGCGGTCGCGGAAGTACCCCGCATAGTCCTCCATGCACCAGGGTCCGGCAAAGGCCCCGTGGATCAGCACGATCTCTCTGGTCATGAAACCCCCTCCCGCCGCCGACGATACCCCGGACGGGCGGGCAAAGTCATCGGTTTCGCACGAAACGGTTTGCGGTTGCCACAGCCCGCCGGGGCGACGACGGCATCCCGACCCGGCAACCGCCCTACATCTTCGTGAAGGCAGTTGCGCGGCCTTGCTGGCCCCGTAAACTTCCGGGCATGACCTTCATCGCCGAAAACCAGCTGCCGCTCCTGCTCCTGGCCTTCCTGCTGGGGTCGGTCGGCACCGCCTTGCTGTTCCGCAAGCCGGCCGATCACCGGGCGTGGAAGCTGGCCGATCTGGTCTGGGTCGTCCTCGGCGGCATCGGCGCGCTGGTGGCGGTTCTGGCCGGGCTCTACACCGCCGACAGTTCGCGGCTCGACCGCCAGATCGACCTCGCCTATGCCGCCACCTCGGCCTTCGACCGCGACGCCGCCCGGTTCCGGCTGCGCTTCTGCGACCCGGCCCATGACCCCGACACCGCCGTTCTGTGCGACAAGGTCGAGTTCCTGTCCGCCTCGACCGCCAGCAACGCCGAACTGCCGCTCTTCATCGCCGTCACCGACGAGGTCGCGCCGCTGCAGGGGCTGCGGTTCCTGTTCGGCGGCGGCGAAAAGGACGATGCCGACGAAATGCGCAGGATGGTGGCGCGGGCGGATGCGTTCAGCATCGACCAGTTCCTGGTCTTCACCTCGCTCGACGATCCCACCCGGGCCGCCATCGACAACATGCGCCGCAAGGTGCCCGCGATCGCCGGAGACTACCTGATCCTGGCGCAGAGCTACGACGATCTGGTGGAGCAGGTGGGCAAGCTCAGGGACGAATGGCAGTACCTGCAGGACAACGCGCACATCCTGGTCCTGCAGATCATCGCGCTGTGCCTGGTCAGCTTCGCCGCGCCGTTCCGGCTGGGCAAGTCGCTGGTCGAACTGCGCCGCAGCCTCAGCGACGATAGGCCCGCGCCAGCCGCTCGGGGTCTGCCCCCAGACGATAGCGCGTGAGCGTCCAGAGGTTGCGCGCCCCGCGGCGCAGCCAGCCGTCGCGCGCATATCTCTCGGCGCTGGTCCGGGCACGGGCGGGCAACAGCGCCACGCGCGGCAGCGCCCGCACGATGGCCACGTCCTCCATCAGCGGCTGATCGGGATAGCCCCCGGCCGCGTCGTAATCCGCACGCGCCACCAGCAACCCCTGATCGCCATAGGGCAGGCCCAGCAGACGGCTGCGCAGATTGGCCCACCCCGCCACCCATGCGGGCCAGAACCCCTTGGCGCGAAAGGCCAGCCGAAACGCCGCCGGCCCACCGCCGGTTTGGGTGTGAACCATCACCGCCTCGCTCCATCCCGGCTCCAGAACCGTGTCGGCATGCAGGATCAGCAGCCATTCGCCCCGCGCCGCCGCACAGCCCCGGCGCAACTGCCCCCCGCGCGACGGCGGCCCGGTCACGACCACGGCCCCGGCCCCGTCCGCGATCGCCCCGGTCTCGTCCGTCGATCCGCCATCGGTGATCACGAGATCGCGGATCAGTCCGGCCTGCAGCCCCTCGAACAGCGACTCGAGCGTGCGCGGCAGATCCCGGCCCGAATTCAGGGTCGGAATGACGATGCTGAGCGGTGCGGGCAAGCCGGTCTCCTCTGGTCATGGCGGTGCGATCTCCTATATCAACGGCCCTGGAAAATGACGAGGACAAGACTCATGTTCACCCGCCGCATCCTCCGCCTGACCGGGCAGGACACCCGCGATTTCCTGCAGGGCCTGATCACCAACGACATCCAGCGGCTGGACGACGGGCTGGTCTACGCCGCGTTGTTGTCGCCGCAGGGAAAGTATCTGGCCGATTTCTTCCTGTGCCGCGACGGCGACGGCATCCTGCTGGACGTGGCCGAGGATCTGGCCGACGATCTGATCAAGCGGCTGACCCTCTACAAGCTGCGCGCAGATGTGACCATCGCCGACAGCGGCCTGCACCTGCAACGCGGCACCGGCCCGGCCCCCCACGGTGCCCTGCCCGATCCGCGCCACCCGGACATGGGCTGGCGCGCCTATTCCGACGCCCCCGAAAGCGATGACGGCACCGACTGGGACGCGATCCGGGTGGCCCATTGCATCCCCGAAACCGGCATCGAACTGACCCCGGACAGCTACATTCTGGAATCCGGGTTCGAAACGCTGAACGGCGTCGATTTCAAGAAGGGCTGCTATGTCGGGCAGGAAGTCACCGCCCGGATGAAGCACAAGACCGAACTGCGCAAGGGCCTGCGGATCGTCGAGATCGCCGGCGACGCCGCCCCCGGCACCGCCATCACTTCGGGCGGCAAACCCTGCGGCACGCTGCACACCCGGTCGGGCGACCGGGCCATCGCCTATCTCAGGCTCGACCGGGCACAGGGCGGGATGCAGGCGGGTGAGGCCTCCGTGCGGCTCGTGCAGGGCTGACCCGGGCGCCCCGGCGCACAAGGTCCGACCATGATTGGCGCGCACCCGGCTTGGTGCTATCCAAAACCATGGCGCAGGAACAGCTGGAAACACCCCCATCGGACAAGGCCGTATTTCTGGCCGCGCTGGGCGTTCTCTTTGCATCGGTCTGCTTCGGCCTGGTTCCCTATTTCAGCCGCGGATTGTCGGACCAGGGCTTGCCGCCCTACGCCATCGCCTACTACCGGTACGTGCTGGCCAGCGTGATCCTGCTGCCCAGCCTGCTCCTGCAGCGCGGCAAACTGCGCGAGGTGTTCTGGGGGCTGATGTCCGGCGCGGTGATGGGTCTGGGCTGGATCGGCTACGTTCAGGCGCTCGAAACGGTGCCGGTGTCCACGGTCGGGGTCATCTACATGACCTATCCCGTCTTCACCGTCCTGCTCGCCTGGCTGCTCTTCCGCGACGCGCCCAGCCTGCGCGCGGTTCTCGCGGCGCTCCTGATCGTGGTCGCCGCCGTCATCGCCGGGTCTCCGGCCGCCGTCGCGGCCGGGCAGCTGCCCGCCCTGATCTTGGCGCTGGCCGCGCCATTCGGGTTCGGGCTCGGCATCAGCGTTCTGGTCCATAGGTTGTCCCGCCTGCCGCCGCTCGCGCGCATCGGGTCGGTCTCGCTCGGATCGGTCATCGGCCTGACCCCGCTCATGCTCGGATCGCCCGTCGCCCAGATCCTGCCCACCGGACCACAGGCCTGGGGCCTGGTCATCGGCATCGGGCTGTTCACGGCGCTGATCCCGCAGCTCATCTATGCCGTCTGCTCGCCCATCGTCGGCGCGTCGCGCACGGCCGTGATCGGCAGCATCGAACTGCCGACGATGTTCGCGGTCGGCGTGCTGGCGTTCGGCGAGCGGCTCACGATGCCCCAGGCCGTCGCCGGGGCGCTGATCCTGTCCGCCATCATGCTGACCCGCAGCCGCAAGGCGCGCAACGTGACGACCACTCTCGTCCGCTAGAGGGCGACCGGCTTCGCGCCGGCATGCCCCCGAAATGCTGTGGCCCGCACGGCACGACGCGCCGTCTCCCCTCAAGTCGCGTTTGAACTCGCAAACGCCACGCGCCACACTCCGGTCCATGTCTTGAACGGGGGCGCTCATGTTTCAGCTCTACTTGGCCATCTGGCGGGTCAGTTCCGGCCGCCAGATCATCCTGATCCTGATATCGCTCGCCATTGCCGCCCTGGCGGCGGTGCCCCTGGAGTTCCAGCGCGACATCGTCAACCACCTGACCGTCGCGGATTTCGACAAAGAGGAACTCTTCGCCCTGGGTTCAGGCATGCTGGGCGTGATCGTGCTGAGCCTGTTTCTGAAATGGATGCTGGGCTACCGGGCCGGCACGCTGGGCGAGGACGTGATCCGGCTGATCCGGCACCGGCTCCTGTTCCGCGCGGCCGATGCCGAAGAGCAGCAGATGGACGTGCGCAAGGGCACGCTGACCACCGCGATTTCGGCCGAGGCCGAGGAACTCGGCAAATTCGCGGGCGGCGCGTTCTCGGATCCGGTGGTGCAGATCGGAACTCTGGTCAGCGTGATCGGCTACATCTCGTCCACGCAGCCCGGACTGGGCCTGATCGCGCTGTCGATGATCGTGCCGCAGATCGTCATCGTCCTGTTCACCCAGCGCAAGGTGAATGTCTTCGTCGCGGAACGGGTGCGGATCCTGCGGGCGGCCACCGATCAGCTGACCGCCAAAGAGATCGACGAGGTCACGCGCGAGGCGAACGCCCGCTTCGACGCCATCTACGAGACGCGGCGCAAGATGTTCCTGTGGAAGCTCTCGGCCAAGTTCCTGCTCAGCGCGATCAACGGCGCCGGCACCGTGGGCGTGCTGATGCTGGGCGGCTGGCTCGTGCTCAACGGCAAGACCGATGTCGGCACCGTGGTCGCCGCCACCACCGGCCTCAGCCGCATCCAGGGTCCGACCACCTTTCTCATCGCCTTCTACCGCCAGGTCAGCGCCAACCGGATCAAATACGAGCTGCTGCTGGAGATCTTCGGTGACGGTGTCGCGCAGAATCGCACATCGTCGGCCTGAGACAAAATATGCCGCCATGCGCAAAACATGGCGGCCTGACTCCTCAGGGCGTTCGCGCCGACGATGCCTGACGCGACGTCATGCGCGTTCGGAATAGTCCATGGTTTCGGTATTCACCACGATCATCTCGTCCTGCGCGATGAAGGGCGGCACCATCACCTTGACCCCGTTGTCCAGAACGGCCGGCTTGAAGGAATTCGCCGCGGTCTGGCCTTTGACCACGGGCTCGGTCTCCACCACCTTGCAGGTGACTTTCTGCGGCAGCGTCGCGTTCAGCGCCTCGTTTTCGTAGAATTCGACGACGATGGTCATGCCGTCCTGCAGGAACGGGCGGCGCTCGCCCAGAAGATCCGCGGGCAATTCGATCTGCTCATAGGTTTCGGTGTCCATGAACACCAGCATCCCATCGGATTCATAGAGAAATTGCTGGTCCTTCTGCTCCAGCCGCACCCGCTCCACCTTGTCCGCCGACCGGAACCGTTCGTTCAGCTTGGTGCCGTTGCGCAGGTTGCGCAGCTCCACCTGGGCAAACGCGCCGCCCTTGCCCGGCTTGACATGCTCGACCTTGACCGCCGCCCACAGCCCGCCATTGTGCTCCAGAACATTGCCGGGGCGGATTTCGTTCCCATTGATCTTGGGCATGACATAATTCCTTCACACATGGTTGATGCGTCGTTTGGCGACCCTATATCTGGCGGGATCGGACCTGGCAAGACAACGACACCTAGTGCTGCAGTTGCAGCGAGCCATGCAGATGACGCAACGCAACTATGCATTTTAGGTGTATCCGAATCACGCCGTATCGGTCATAAGGATCGCCACGCCGAAAATTGCAAGAGCAAGAAAAACAAGGAAGACGAGATGAGAGATTTCGTTGACGGCACAGCCTTTAACAACGAGCAGGGCAACCGCGCTCGCAAGCTCTTTGCGGCCGTCGTACTGGCTGCGCTGGATGACGCCATCGCCGATGACAAGAAATACGGCAACGGCCCGGAACAGATCGCCCGCTGGGCGCGCTCGCGTGATGGGCGCGAGGTTCTGACCTGCGCCGGCATCGACCCGAACGAACGCGTCGTTCAGGGTCTCATGGAATTCGTCGGCCGCGGTGTGCGGACTTCGGTCGCGCTCTCGCGCGAGGAAAGCGAACGGCGCAACGCCGCGGCACAACAGGCAGAAGCGGCCTGATCCCGCTTTTGACGTGACAAAACGCGCGCCCCGTCCGGTGGCGCGCTTTTTTCTTGCCCGCTTGCCCGATCATGTCGGTTTTGCACCGATTGCGGGCCGTCCCGGTCTTTTCCTTCGGTGCCGTTTCGGGTCATCTGCGGGCCAGGACAGGAGGCCAGCCATGGGACGCGCCATCATGATTCAGGGCACCGGCAGCAATGTCGGAAAGTCGGTTCTGGTGGCGGGACTGGCGCGCGCCTTCACCCGGCGGGGGCTGAACGTCGCGCCGTTCAAACCCCAGAACATGTCCAACAACGCCGCGGTGACGGAAAACGGCGGCGAGATCGGGCGGGCGCAGGCCCTGCAGGCCCGCGCCGCGCGACGCGACCCCCATACCGACATGAACCCGATCCTGCTCAAGCCGGAAACCGACACCGGCGCGCAGATCATCGTGCAGGGCAAGCGCGCGGGCACGATGCGGGCGCGCGACTATCGCAAGGACAAGTCGCGGCTGCTCGCCGCCGCGCTGGACAGCTTCGACCGGCTCTGTTCGGATGCCGATCTGGTCCTGGTGGAAGGCGCCGGCAGCCCGGCCGAAACCAACCTGCGTCCGGGCGACATCGCCAACATGGGCTTTGCCTGCGCCGCCGGCGTGCCGGTCATCCTGGT